>JBDKHX010000272.1:0-3450 GCA_039797415.1 Pseudomonadota bacterium
CCCAGTTGTTTGGCCACAAAGCTGATCTCGCTTTGAGCTGGCACCAGGGTCTGCGCCACAACCGGCACCGCAGATACCAGGGTAACCAGGCCCAAGCCAGCCGCAATCAGGGAGGATCGAACAGTCATGGGATAGCTCCTGTTTCAACGTTGAGGACGCATGCGGTCCAGCAAACCATCTTTGTCAATCACCTGGTGCTTGATCACAGCCGCCACATGCAGCACGACCAATCCAATCAAGGCAAACGCGGCTGCGCCATGCACTTCTTTGATCGTGTCAGCCAACTCCTTGTTGGCGGGCATCAAATCCGGCAAGGGCAACACCCCAAACAGCACCACGGGGTAGCCCTTGGCCGAGCTGTAGGCCCAGCCCGCCAACGGCACCACCATGAACAGCAGGTACATCAGGTGGTGTGTGCCGTGGTGGGCCATGTGCTGCCAGCGGGGCATCGCTTTTTCAATGCGGGCAGGCAAAGCCGGTGGGCGATGCGTGATGCGCCAAACCAAGCGCAACACCGACAAAGCCAAAATCATGATGCCGGCCCACTTGTGCCAATTGATCAGCTTGAGCTTGGACGGCGAAAACGGCAGGTCATCCAGATACACACCCACACCAAAGGCCGTGAGGATGGCCAGCGCCAGCACCCAGTGCAAAACGATGGCCACGGTGGTGTAGCGGGGTTCTTGATTCGAAGTCATCTCAGCTTCTCCTGTTTTGAGCGACATCTCGTGTCGTCATGGGTTGTCAGATTAGTGGGCATGTGACCCGTTCAGGTTGTGCCGGGTTCACGTCTCATTTCAATTTATTTGAATGCCGAAAGCCTGTTGAAGGACGCAAGCAGGCCTCAAGACCCGGCCAAAACAGCCGAAAGCCTCTCACGGTGCCTTGCATCGTGGTTGTCTATGTCCAAAAGCCCCTTATTGCAACTGTCAGACTGGGTCCTCAGCACCGACCCCCGCCAACGATTGCGCATCATGCGATCGCTGATGGCTGCGTACGCCTATCTGGCCTGCATCGGCTTATTGCTGTATTCCACTTGGGCCGGCTTCGTTTCCTCTCGGGATACGTTTTGGATGGCGTTGGCCGCATTGGTCAATCTGGCCTTCTGGTATGGCCTGTTGCGCAGCGGTGCCAACCGTCACTTTGACGACCCCTCCCTGACCCTGCCCCAAGTGCTATCCGGATTGGCCATTGCGATCGTGGCCTATGCCGTCACGGGCCCGCTTCACGGCTCCACCTTGATCTTGTTGGCCCTGGTCATGGTGTTTGGCATCTTTGCCTTGCATTCGCGCACAGCCAAAATCGTTGGTGCCTGCACGGTCATCGTCATGGCAGCCACCATCGTCTACAAAAGTGCGACCGACCCGATCCACTACCCGCTGTCGCTGGAGATCGCCCACTTCATCCTGATTGCCTCCATCGTGCCGACCATCTCAGCGCTGTCGGCGCAACTGAGCAATCTGCACAAACGGCTGGAAAACCAGAAGAACGAACTCGCTCAAGCATTGGGGCGCATTCAGGTCCTGGCCACCCGGGATGAGTTGACAGGGCTGATCAACCGGCGCCACATGATGGAGGTGCTCAACCAGCACCAAAAACGCCTGCATCGCTCAGGACACCACCAGTTCTACTTGGCGCTGCTGGATGTCGACCACTTCAAGCGCATCAATGACACCTACGGCCACAACGTGGGGGATGAAGTGCTGCACCGTTTTGCGCAGGTGCTGGAAGGCGCACTGCGGGACACCGACATCCTGGCTCGCTGGGGTGGCGAAGAATTCCTGCTGCTGCTCAACGACACCACCGCTGACCTGGCCAGTATCGCGCTGGAGCGTGCCCGCACCATGTTGCTCGAAGCACCGCTGGTGCCGTCTCACCCACAGATCCACATCACCTTCTCTGCAGGCATGACCGGCTACACGGATGGCGAACTGCTGCACGCCTGCATCGAACGTGCAGACAAAGCCTTGTACCGCGCCAAAGAACAAGGCCGCAACTGCACCGTCATCGATGAGGACATGGACAGCCAGGAGGCCGCCATACGCCCATGAGCAAGCTGTCCACACTCACCGATCTGCTGCTCAGCCAAGATCCCAAAATCCGGTCGCGGCTGGTGTTCAGCTGGATCGCCATTTACGGCTACGCCGCTGGCTCCATCGTCATGCTGTTGGCCGCCCATCTGGGCATGGTGCATGCCATGCACGCTTACGGGCTGATCGGCTTCGTCTGGGTGGGTGTGATCACGTTTTACGCGCTGGTTCGCAGCGGCTGGTCCAGTCGCCTGGGTTATCCGGGCATGGACTTTCCGCAGTGCATTTTTGCGCTGACAGCCATGATGGCCGCCTATGTGATCGCCGGGCCCATTCGTGAGGGCGTGATCCCCATGATCGCCCTGCTGCTGATCTTTGGCGTGTTCACGCTGCCACCCAGACAGGTCTTGATCGTCGGCGCACTGACGATTGTGTGCCTGGGTGCAGTGGTGGGCGGCATGGTGATGTTCATGCCGGGCGAATACGATGGCCGAGCGGCCTTGCTCAAATTCACCTCGTGCGCCTTGATCATGCCGGCCATCTCAGCGGTGGCCTATTACGTGGCCCGCATTCGACGGCGCATGGCTCAGCAAAAGCAGGAACTGCGTCAGGCCCTGGCCATGCTGCAAGAAGTGGCCATCCGCGATGACATGACGGGCCTGGTCAACCGCCGCCACATGATGCAATTGCTCGACCTGCAGCTTGAACGCCAAGCTCGCACGGGCGAAGGTTTCTGTGTGGCCTTGATCGACCTGGATCACTTCAAGCACGTCAACGACCACTATGGTCATCACGTGGGCGATGCCGTCCTCAAAGACTTTGCCCTGGCCGCCGTCAGCGTGCTGCGTCAAACCGACGTGCTGGCCCGCTGGGGTGGCGAAGAGTTTTTGCTGATGATGCCCAACCACAGCACCCACGACGACCTCATCATGCAGGCATTGGACCGCATCCGCCTGCAACTGGCGGCATTGCCCACTTTGCCGGACAACCCCGTCACCTTTTCTGCGGGTGTCACCTGCCATCCAGCAGGTGAATCGCTACGCGAAACCCTGGAGCGTGCAGACCGGGCCCTCTACCAAGCCAAGGCAAACGGGCGCGCCCGCACCGAGGTCATCACCCAAGAATCGGACCTCGAGCCCCAGGCAAGTCCCAAGCACACAAGCCCCTCAGTTGTGCCACAGTGAGCTTGCTCATCTGGGTTGACCGCCTTCCCGCGAGCTTTGTCCGGTTTCCTTTGAAGAGGCCGGTAATCAGGCGGAAATCCTTTTGCTGCCCGCATGTCCAGCCTGATGTCAGACCCTGTCGGGGCGTCATTCACCGACGTCGCCCTGTCCTTGGCTGCTCGTTCGATCGTGAACGAGTCGGCCAAGTCTGTGCTGGAACGCCTTCTCTCCGCCATCAAAACCTGGACCGGTAGCCC
>JBDKHX010000273.1:0-3444 GCA_039797415.1 Pseudomonadota bacterium
GCGTGGATCGTGTTTTGCCAACCGTGGCTCGGTATTCGTTCAAAGCCCCAGGGGGTGGCCGCCAAAGCGTTGGCTTGGTGGGCATCCGGGCTGAACGAGATTGGGATGACGGCTGGTACGCCGGCTTGGAATCAGCCGCCGCCACACATGGCGGTGCAGACGGCTACATGGAGATCTTGGGCTTGATGGGTTGGTCAACCCGGCCCCTGCCCACTTGGATGCCAGGTTTGCACGTGGGTGGCAAGGCGGCTTTGGGCTTGGGTGGCGGCGGCGCCATTCCAACCGGCGGTGGTGGCATCGGCAAAGTGGCCGGCACCTTGCGGTGGGACATCACCCCCAGCATCAGCGTGGGAGCAGAGGCAGGCCTGGCCAACAGCGTGCGTTTACGGCCTCAGGAAGGGCCTTTCCAGGCCCGATATGCGCAGGTGTTTGCCGGCTGGACATTGGGTGGCCATCAAGGTAACCCGACTGCCCCATCAACCACCAAGGTCAACGGCATGGACTGGTCGGCCAGCCTGCAGCACGTGGCACATGCCCAACGCAAGGACGGCAGCACGCAAAGCCTGGACACCATGGGTTTCAAAGCGAACTACTGGCAAAGCCCGCATTGGTACCTGACTGGGCAAGCCCACAGCGCCTTTGCAGGCCATGCCGGGGCTTATTCAGTCGGCTTGTTTGGTGCGGGCTGGACGCACCGCCCCTTGGATCAGTACTGGGCTCAACCTTTCAGCCTTGGCGCTGAGGTGCTGGTTGGCGCAGCCGGCGGTGGAGGTGTCAACACCCGTGGTGGCGCGATAGCGCAAGGTCTGGTATCGCTGGGCTACCAGTTCAGTCGACGTTCTCAATTACAAATCGGTGTAGGTCAGGTCAAAAGCATCAAACCAAACGGTTTGAGCAGCCCTGTACTGGACGTGAGTTGGACATTCAGCCTGGGCGTTGGTCGATAAATAGCAAAACACTATCAACACAATTCAATCAATCGAATTCCTTTATTTTTGCCGCTTCTCTAAAGTCACACCCATGGCACAACGCCACTGTTTGACGACCCAGATTGAACGGCCCAAAGCCGATAAAGGAGCCCACCATGTCCAGCCCATTCCACAACCCTGCATCCGTGACCATTCAGAACCTGGAGTCGGCCTTTGCGGGCGAATCCATGGCGCACATCAAGTACCGCTACTTCGCCAAGCTGTGCCGCGAAATGGGTGATGAGGAAACCGCCAAGCATTTTGAGCACACTGCCGATCAGGAAGTGCTGCACGCCTTCGGCCACCTGGACCTGTTGTTCCCCAAGGCCAACATGAGCCCAGCCAAGGCACTGCAGTTTGCGATTGAAGGTGAAACTTACGAGTACACCGAGATGTACCCAAGCTTTCGCAATGCGGCTGTCGCAGAAGGCCGCGATGATGCTGTGAAGGAAATTGACGAGCAAATTGCAGAGTCAAAGGAACACGCCGAACAGTTCAAAGCCGTTTTAGAGAAGGCCGCCAAACGCTTTGCCGCCCTGGCCAAGGTGGAAGAGCGTCACGCCAACGCCTACCAAGCCGTGCTGGACAAGCTGGCAGCTTGAATTTGCCCCACAATCCCACCCGATTTGAATCAGAGGACACCATCATGAAAACCTATCAATGCATCGTTTGCGGCTTCATCTATGACGAAGCACAAGGCTTGCCTGCTGAAGGCATCCCCGCCGGCACCAAGTGGGACGACGTACCCGACAGCTGGGTGTGCCCTGACTGCGGCGTCGGCAAAGCCGACTTCGAAATGGTCGAAATCTAAATTCAACGCCAAATTCAACGGAGTCCGACCATGTCTGATCCAGTCGTCATCATCGGGTCCGGCTTGGCCGGCTACAACGTGGCGCGCGAAGTGCGCAAAGCCGATGCGCAGGTGCCTTTGCTGGTCATCAGCCGCGACCACGCGGGCTTTTATTCCAAGCCCATGTTGTCGAACGCGCTGGCTGGCAAAAAAACGGCCGCCACGCTGGTGATGAAGACGGCAGACAAAATGGCCGCCGAGTTGAACACCCAAGTGCTGGCGCAAACCAGTGTTGAGCAGATCGACACGGCAACCCGCACCCTGCGTTTGAGCAATGGCGACACCGTGGTCTACCGTGACCTGGTGTTGGCCTTGGGCGCAGACCCCATCCGTTTGCCGCTGGAGGGCAATGCGGCTGACACTGTGTTGTCTGTCAACGACTTGGACGACTTCGCCAAGTTTGCGGAGGCCTTGGACACTGCCGCCAACGGCCAACCCGTTCAACGCGTGGCCATTTTGGGTGGCGGTTTGATTGGCTGTGAATTTGCCAACGACTTGCTGGCCCGTGGCATCAGCCCGACTGTGCTGGACTTGGCCGATCGTGCTTTGGGCCGTTTGCTGCCGCCGCAGTCCAGCGCCTTGTTGCAAAGCAAGCTGGAAGCAAATGGTGCCGCGTTCCGTTTCGGGGTCGCAGCCAAATCCGTCGACAAAGCCACCTCAGGCCAAGGCTTGGTGGTGACCTTGAGTGACGGCAGCCAGCTTGAAACCGATCTGGTCTTGTCGGCCATTGGCCTCAAACCTCGCACCAGCTTGGCCGCACAAGCTGGGCTGACCATCAACCGTGGCGTGGTGGTAGACCAGACCTTGCAAACCAGCGCGCCCCATGTCTATGCCGTGGGTGACATGGCTGAAGTGGCAGGCCTGAACCTGCCCTTCGTGATGCCCATCATGCAACAGGCGCGTGCTTTGGCTGCTACCTTGGCTGGCACAACCACCCAAGTCAGCTACCCCGCGATGCCTGTGGTGGTCAAAACACCTGCGTGCCCGACTGTGGTGTGCCCACCTGCCATGGGTACACAGGGGCAATGGGTGGTGGAGCCCGTGGAAGAAGGGCTGGTATCGAAGTTTGTGAGCGAAACGGGCGCTTTGCTGGGCTTTGCTCTGCAAGGCAAAGCAACCGCACAACGCCAAGCCTTGGCCGCTCAGGTACCCGCCACTTTGTGAGCCACAAGGCAGATGGGCTGTAGTCAGGGTTTTTGAACCACAACCCTGTCGAGCTCAACCATCGCTCGAAAGCTGGGGCTCGCTGCCGCCCAATCGAGCAGGTCAACCTTGATTGGCAAGTCCGACTGACTGAACGCCTCGCCGATATCGGCTAACCGGTGCAAGGTCAGCGGGCTAGCGGTGATCAGGGCTAAATCGAGATCAGAGTAAGGTTTGGCTGTGCCTTTGACTCTGGAGCCGAAGGCCCATACCTCCAGATCAGGGACTTGCTCATGCAGAACGCGAAGCACTTCCGCCCAGTCCTCTGGTGCCAAGGCAATGGGCGGATTCATACGTCCGCACTGCGCTGCTGGAGCGTTTGCAGAAGCGCTTGAGCCTCCAGCAGAAAGTCTGGCGCGATGGCAAAAACCGCCTCCGCCTTGGCTTGGTTATAGGTGTGGCTGCTGTCGTTGCGAGCCTGCC
>JBDKHX010000274.1:0-3440 GCA_039797415.1 Pseudomonadota bacterium
CTGGCTTTGCTGGGCCGCAATCGCAATGATTTGATTGGCCGCCCCTTGACTGATTTTTTCAGCAAGGAAAAGAGCGCCTTGTTTTTACGCGTACTGCGCACCACGCTGGACACACGCGAAACCCAGCAATTGGCCTACCCCGTGCGCATCATGGGTGGCGTGCGCCATTTCGACAGCCGCTGCGCCCCTGTGGGTGACACAGACCAAGTCGTCTGGATGATCTGGGACGTGACCCAGCGCCGCCGCGCCGAGCAGCGCCTGATGCACATGACCCGGCTGTATGACTTCCTCAGCCAGGTCAACCATGCCATCGTTCGCTCCAGCGATGAGCAAAGCCTGATGGACCAGATCTGTAGCGCTGCCTTGGCGCACGGTCGGTTCAAAAAAGCAGCCGTGGTCACGTTTGAGGACATGCCTGACAGTGGCGCCTTGCGCCTGGTCTGCCGCGCGGAAGCGGGCGTGCCGGGTTTGCCAAGCCTGTCCTCGTCCTTTGACTTGCTGGCCGAACGCGATGCCAATGCGCCCATCGATATCGCCCTGCGTGATGGCCGCATCTTCCACTCTGGCGACATCCGCCTGATTGGACAGTTGCCAACGTGGGCCAGCACTGCGTTGACCAGTGGCCTGGCCGGTTGCGCCACCATCCCGCTCAAGCGGGACGGGCACCTGATGGGCCACCTGATCTTGCTGGACACCAGCCTCAATGCCCAAGATGCCGACGAACGCGCCTTGATGGAAGAGCTGGCCAGTGACTTGTCCTTTGCGCTGACCAACCTGCACCGCGAAACCGTTCACAAGCAGACCGAAGAGCGCATTCGCCTGCACGCTGCGGCACTGGAGAGCACACAAGACGGCATGGTGGTGTTCAACCGCGACCAGTTGATCGTCTCGGTCAACCCCGCGTTCACCGCCATCACCGGCTATGTGGACCATGAGATCCTGGGTTATTCGGCAGAGTTTTTGTTGCCAGACAGCGCCGAGTCCACGCTGGCTGAAATCAGCGAGCAAATGATCGATGGCGGCAACTGGCAGGGTGAAGTCTGGTGCCAGCGCAAAAACGGCGAGTTGTTCATGACCAAGCTGTCCGTCAGTGCCGTGCGCAACCGACGCGGACGCCCCAGCCACTTTGTGGGCGTGTTCACCGACATCACACAGCTCAAGCAGACCGAAGAGCGCCTGGCCAAGATGGCCCACTTCGACACCCTGACCGAGTTGCCCAACCGCGCCCTGATCATGGAGCGCCTGAGCCACGCCATCAACCTGGCGGCTCGCCACCACACCCTGGTCGGCGTGGTGTTCATTGACCTGGACAACTTCAAGACCGTCAACGATGGCCTGGGCCACGCGGCGGGCGACCAGTTGCTGCAACAGGTGGCCCAACGCCTGAAGATGCGCGTACGGCAAGAAGACACGCTGGGCCGTTTGGGCGGCGACGAATTTGTGCTGGTGCTGGAACACCTGCGGCATCCACAACAAGCCGCCCACGTGGCACAAAGCATTCTGGACACGCTGGAAGAGCCCTTCATGCTGGAAGGCGATCAACCCATCTACGTGCGAGCCAGCATCGGCATCAGCCTGTACCCTGAAGACGGCCAGTCAGCCATGGAGCTGATCCGTGACGCCGATGCCGCCATGTATGAATCCAAGCGCCGTGGCCGCAACAGTTTCAGCTTCTACACCTCGTCATTCACGACAGACGCCACCACCCGCTTGCAGCTGGAAACGCGCTTGCGCCAGGCTGTTGAACATGGTGACTTCGTCCTGCACTACCAACCCATGGTCAGCGTGACGGACCGCAAAGTGGTGGCCGTAGAAGCCTTGGTCCGCCTGAAAAACAACCAGGCCAACGACGCCCACCTGCCACACATCGGCCCCAACGAGTTCATCCCCGTGATGGAAGAAACCGGGATGATCGTACCCATGAGCGATTGGGTGCTGCAAGAGGCGTGCTCTCAAGCCAAGGCGTGGCTGGATGCAGGGCTGGAGTTCGGCCGCCTGTCAGTGAACCTGTCCCCCAGCGAAATCCGACGGGGTGGTGTGGTTGAACGGGTCTCGCGTATTTTGGAACGCACCGGCCTGCCAGCCAACCGGCTGGAATTGGAAATCACCGAAAGCGGCTTGATGGAATCGGACGTTGGTGCAGAGCAGTTCCTGCACATGCTGCACGCCCTGGGGGTGTCCTTGTCGATTGACGACTTTGGCACCGGCTACTCGTCGCTGGCCTACCTCAAGCGCTTCCCCGTGCATCAACTCAAAATTGACCGCAGCTTTGTGCAAGACCTGCCGGGCAACGAAAGCGATGCCCAATTGGTCAGCACCATGATCACCATGGCCCAGGGTCTGAAGCTCAATGTGGTGGCCGAAGGGGTTGAAATGCCCGATCAAGAAGCCTTCCTGGCCAGCAAAGGCTGTGACGTGATCCAGGGTTATCTGGTCAGCCGCCCTGTGCCAGCGGCGCAAATTGAGACCTTGTTGGCAGCTGCATAAACCGGAGTCCTGCAGAAATAGCACGATCGTTCGATAATGGCTCACCCTTCATTCAAAGGACTGGTCCAGCCATGAGCGATTCCTCCTCGGTTACCCACTTGGCCCAACTGCTGCAAAGCCGGGTTCAAGATGGTCAACGCGTCCGCTTCACCGTCACCCCGGACTGGCTGCAAGGCCGCACCACCTTCGGCGGACTGTTGTCCCTGTTGGCTGTCCAGGCCATGCGTGACGTGTGTGGTGCCAACTGGCCCTTGCGCGCCCTGCAAACCAACTTTGTCGGCCCCGTGGTCGCTGGTCACTTTTACGCGGACATCACCTTGCTGCGTCAAGGCAAGAACATCCGCCAAGTGCAATGCCACGTCACCCAAGAAGACGCTGATGGCAACATTCAGGTCGGCGGCGTCTTGCTGGGCGTATTTGGCACCGGTCGTGACAGCACTTTGCCTGCCCTGATGCCTCAAATGCCTGAGGTGGGCAAAACGGTTGACGAAGCCATGCTGCTGCCCTTCATTCCGGGTTTGACGCCTGACTTCACCCAACACCTGGAATTCCGCTTCGGTGAGGGCGGGCTGCCCTTTACAGGCGCAGCAGACTGGTTCAGCCGCACTTACCTGCGCTTGCGACAAGCCCAGGGCATCGATGCGGAATTGATGTCGGTGCTGCTGTCTGACGCGGGCCCTACGCCAGCGCTGGCCCGGTTGAACCGCCCAGCACCCGCCTCGTCGGTATCTTGGGCCCTTGAATTGCGCCCCATCACCGACGACGTCGCCCATGACGGCATTTGGCGCATGGACAAAGACGCCCTGGCCGTCGGCGAAGGCTACGTCAATGAACGGACATCGCTGTGGACGCCTTCAGGCCAACTCGCCGCCTTGGGCTACCAGGTGGTAGCGGTGTATGCCTGATCAACAGGTCAAGGCGCCACAACCCAGCTCGCCAACTTCGTTGCGGGA
>JBDKHX010000275.1:0-3439 GCA_039797415.1 Pseudomonadota bacterium
GCTTTGCCAATGCCACGGCTGGCACCCGTGATGAAGAGGGTCTTGCCCTTCAAATTCGCCATGATCAATCCTTCAGGTAACGCAAACGGTTGGAGACTGACGTAAGCGTAACAGCCCACGCAAGGCCTTGCCGCCAGCGTTTTCCTGCTTGATCTACCTGACGAGGATGAGGAGCAGATTCCGCTTAAGGAATCATGATCACCCAAATCAAATCAACGGCAGCACGCGCATCACTTTTTGGAACGCGTCCACAGCCTTGCCCTTGCGTGCACGCTTGCCCACGTGGGCGGCAAAGCCTGAATTGCGGATGTCTTCCTCTTTGGCTTTGGCCCCCCGGCCTGTGCCGATGACCTTGACGCCGTTGTGCACGGTGGCCACTGACACCAGAGGGTCGGTCTTGGCGTCCACATCCATCAAGGTCAAACCGCGACCACCGTTGGATTGCAGTTTCAGCTCATCCAGCGCGAACACCAGCATGCGACCACCTTGGGCCAAGCAAGCCACTTGCGTGTGCGCGGGCTGTACCAGCACGGGTGGCAGCACCACGTCACCTTCGTCCAGCGTCTGGAAGGATTTGCCGCCCTTTTGGCGCGTGGTCAGGTCACCCAACTTGGCCAGCAAACCGAACCCGCCGCTGTTGGCCAGCAGCAAGGTCTGATCGACATTGCCAGCCAAGTAGTGCAGCGGTTGCGTGCCGGATTCCAGCTCGATCATGGTGGTGATCGGGGCACCGTCACCACGGGCACCGGGCAAAGCACTGACTGGCACGCTGTAAACGCGCCCGTTGGTGCCAATGATGATCATGGGGTCCACCGTGCGGCATTCAAAGGTGCCGTACAGCCCATCCCCCGCCTTGAAGGCAAAGCCTGCAGGGTCATGGCCATGGCCGGTACGCGCACGCACCCAGCCCTTCAAACTGACCACCACTGTCACAGGCTCGTCGATCACTTTGACCTCGGCCACGGCACGCTTTTCGGCCTGGATCAGGGTGCGACGGTCGTCGCCATATTGCTTGGCATCGGCTTCGATTTCTTTGACCACGGTGCGCTTGAGCACGCCAGGGTTGTTCAGGATGTCTTCCAGCTTGGCCTGCTCGGCACGCAACTCGGACAGTTCCTGCTCGATCTTGATGGCTTCCAGACGGGCCAATTGGCGCAGTCGGATTTCCAGGATGTCTTCCGCCTGGCGGTCCGACAGTTTGAACCGCTCGATCAGCGCAGCCTTGGGCTCGTCGCTGTTGCGAATGATGTGAATGACCTCGTCAATGTTCAGCAGAACGGTTTGACGGCCTTCCAGGATATGGATCCGGTCCAGCACCTTGCTCAAACGATGCTGGGTACGACGGGTCACGGTTTCCATGCGGAAGCCGATCCACTCGGTCAACACCTGGCGCAAGCCCTTGAGCACCGGTTTGCCATCCACACCGATCATCGTCATGTTGATGGACGACGATGTCTCCAAGCTGGTGTGCGCCAGCAAGGTGGTGATCAGGTCTTGCTGCTCAACAGTGCGGCTCTTGGGTTCAAACACCAGACGCACGGCCGCGTCTTTGCTGGATTCGTCGCGCACGGCGTCCAGAACCAGCAGCACGGTGTTTTTGAGTTGTACCTGTTCAGCGGTCAAGGCCTTTTTGCCAGCCTTGACTTTGGGGTTGGTCAGCTCTTCGATTTCTTCCAGCACCTTTTGCGCGCTGGTGCCGTGAGGCAACTCAGTGACGACCAATTGCCATTGACCACGAGCCAGGTCTTCGATCTTCCAACGGGCGCGAACCTTCAAGCTGCCGCGGCCGGTGCGATAGGCCTCACGGATGTCTTGCTGGGTCGAAATGATTTGCCCACCACCGGGGAAGTCTGGCCCCTGAATGATCTCGAACAGCTCCTCATCAGGCAGCATGTCGTTCTTGATCAACGCTACCGTGGCTGCAGCCACTTCACGCAGGTTGTGGCTTGGGATTTCCGTGGCCAAGCCCACGGCAATGCCGCTGGCACCGTTGAGCAGGACAAACGGCAAGCGCGCCGGCAACTGCTTGGGCTCTTCGGTCGAACCGTCGTAGTTGGGCACGAAGTCGACCGTGCCCATGTCGATTTCATCAAGCAGCAGGCGCGTGATGGGAGCCAATCGGGCT
This sequence comes from Pseudomonadota bacterium, assembly GCA_039797415.1. Taxonomy (GTDB): domain Bacteria; phylum Pseudomonadota; class Gammaproteobacteria; order Burkholderiales; family Burkholderiaceae_C; genus Aquabacterium. The sequence continues at coordinate 2,126 of JBDKHX010000275.1, forward strand.
TCCGTGTACCGCATGGCCGCAGCGCCATCGCCGTCGCGCGAGCCGAAGTTGCCCTGCCCGTCGATCAAGGGGTAACGCAAGGCAAAGTCTTGCGCCATGCGCACCATGGCGTCATAAGCTGCCGTGTCACCGTGAGGGTGATAGCGGCCCAGCACATCACCCACCACACGGGCGCTTTTGACAGGCTTGGCTCCGGTGTTGTTGCCGGAAAAGCTCAGCCCCATGCGATCCATCGCGTACAGGATGCGACGCTGAACAGGCTTTTGGCCGTCACACACATCAGGCAAGGCTCGGCCCTTGACCACGCTCAGGGCGTATTCCAGGTAAGCACGCTCGGCGTAGTGCGCCAGGGTCAGGGAGTCACCACCGTCAGACGAAGACGGCGGAGTGAAGTCAATGGTTTGCTGGGTCATCTTAGGAAATCAAGGTTCCGCAGTGCGGACACGGAGTTTAGTGGCTAGCGGGCCCACATCTGCCGCCGCCGCACCAGATCCAGCACCGGATCTTCCCGGCCCGGCCTAAGTCATGGGCCATGCGCCACCTGATTTCATCAAGCAAAATGATTAAAACCCGCAGATTCACAGCACGATGTCACTCGCCCCCTTCCTCCAATCCAGTCGGTACATCGATTCCGACCACCCGTTGATTCGGAAAACTGCCGATGACCTTCGGCTTGGCACCCAGACTCAATTGGACGTAGCCCGGGCCTGTTTTGAATTTGTGCGCGACGAGGTACAACACAGCTGGGACCACAAGAAAAACCCGGTCACCTGTCGCGCATCGGATGTGTTGATCCATCGAACCGGGTACTGCTACGCCAAAAGCCACCTGCTTGCAGCCCTGTTGCGGGCCAACGGCATCCCGGCAGGCTTGTGCTACCAACGCCTGTCTGTGGGTGACTCTGGCGCGCCTTACTGTTTACATGGGCTCAATGCGGTCTATCTAGACGACTTCGGCTGGTATCGCCTGGATGCCAGGGGCAATAAGCCGGGTGTCGACGCTAGGTTTTGTCCGCCCATTGAAGCCTTGGCGTTTGCCATTCGAAGCGATCAAGAGCGAGATTTACCTGAAATTTGGGCAGGACCCTTGCCGCAGGTGATCGACACTTTGGAAAACGCAGAGAACATCGAACAAGTTGCAGCAAACTTGCCGGATGTCTTGTTATGGGGCCAACGATGAAACCTGCCATTACCGTGCTGACATTGGGTGTGTCCGACCTTCCCAAATCGGTTGCGTTTTATCGTGACGGTCTGGGTTGGCCCACTCAAGGCATCATCGGGTCAGAGTTTGAAAACGGCGCCGTGGCCTTTTTCA
>JBDKHX010000276.1:0-3435 GCA_039797415.1 Pseudomonadota bacterium
AGCCGATGGCCGCGATCTTCTCCAGCCACAGCCGTCAAAGACATTAGCGACAGGAAGCCGTATATACCGAGATATCTTGTGCAGGCATTCATTTCAATCAAACACTTAACCCAGGCGTTTTAACTGTGATGTGCAAGTGATTCGCATGCAGCGCCTCGTTCGCACTTTTTTGCATATTTGGAGCAGGCTCTTGGTTGTCATGCGCATTAGCATCCATAAACCATGGATCAAAAACTTGCCTGACACATTCACAACGCAACAAATATTTTCGAAAGCTTTTCACCCGTTCAGGCTCATGTGTATCTTTCTCATCGGACCAAGCCTTGACAGCATCCCGCTGCACATCTTTGGCCTCCTGATTCGCCAACCTTGCTGCGCGCAACTCCCGAACAAAATCTTCCCTCCTCGGATCACCAGCCGGAACCTTCGATAGCCTTTGCTCCAAGTCCTTAACCTGCTTGGCAGTGCGAACCACGCCTGCATCAGCCTCTTCCTTCTTCGCAAATAGTTCTTTTTCTTTGCTAGACACGTAGGGCGAGTGCTTATGCTTTGCAACATCTACCGGCGTTAACCCCTGCCGGTTGATGTGAGCACCGTCAACATAGGTCACATCCAGAGCCAAACCTGTCCTATGCGCGATGGAACCGAGCAAAGGGCGCCACGCACTGCTCGTTTTGACTTCTCGAATATTTGCTTCCATGGCTGCCTCGATGACGGCCATCCATGCATTAGGGTGTACGCGAGGCAATCCATCAGAATACATATTGAAGCCAGTAATGCTCTCTTTCGGGTTTAGTGCATCCTCAAAATGCACCCTTACTACGCCCTTCGCAGTAAGCACATCCAAAGAGCCTTTGCACCGACCATCGTAGATGCTCAAGACAGCATCTTTCACCGAAGACTGCACACTTGCAGGAATCAAGGTCTTGGCCTCTTCTGCCGTGAATTTGTGTGTGAACTTTTTCCAGACGTCCCCCGTCTATGTAGCCTCATACTCGTCGTACTCAATGCCCTTTTGATCACGCTTGGTAGCAACAAATTTCGGCTTGTCTAGCTCGCCAAATACCTTCCTACGCTCATTGACGATGACCACGACATTTCGCTCGTTTGGCGTAATCTGAAACACCTCCGCTTTTTGTCGCCCGGGAACTGCATCACTGTTGAGAAACAAGCCAACTCTCTGACCCGGTTGAACCCATACATCTAACGGCTTGTATGCATTGATGTCCTTTGTTCCCTTTGCAAACTCAGGTTTGGCTTTCCCGTCGATGGCAATGACGACAGGTATACGAAGCTTCTTTTCGCTACTTAAGGGTTCATTCCATAACCCTGTTTTGAAGACGTACTGAACCCTACGATTAATCGATACCGAACATTCAACACAGGAGCCCTGGGTAGCATTTGTACTAGCAGAATGACTTTGTTCCTTGGCCATGGTTAGCAATCGTTAGATGTTTGGGCTAATAGGGCGGAATCTTCTTGATGCAACTCACCCCAAACCACTTTGATTGAGGCTGCATCGGCCGTAGCAACGCGAACAGTCTTCCCCTCTGAGTCAGTCACACCTCTGATCGGTGGTTGTCCAGGCATATCAATGCGGTAAGGCAATCCAATCAAAGGCTGGCCAGTTATTTTGTCTTTGGCAGCAAACTGCTCATCAAACAGTTTTACCCGCGTATCAGGCAACGCCATCAAACTAGCCCCACCACCCCCACCAGCCCCCCAATCATGCGTAGCCCCCTTCACCGTCCAGTTCCCCGGGCACGTGAAGGTGATGTCCCCACCCTTGATCACGATGGCCGACTGCCCTGCTGACAAGGTGATGCTTTCGCTGGCTTGGATGCGGATTTCATCCGTGGTGCTTTGCACCGTGATGCCCTGATCGGCCCAGATCTGCTGCGCATCCGTGTGCGCGCGCAAGCTCAGTCCACCATTGGCCGTGATGGCTTTGATGCCACCGGCGTGGGTGTACAGGCTGGTGGTTTGGCCGCTGACACTGCTCAGGGTGTGGCCAGCGGTGATTTGCACGTCGCCTTGCACAGCCAACCCGGTGTCTTGCCCGCTGAACACGCTGATGTTCGAGGGCGTGACGAAGGCTGCCGTGACAGGTGTGTCAAGGTGGACCAGGGGTTTGGCAAAACGCTCGACCGGGTCCGTCAAGGTACGGCCGTTGGCCTTCTTGGCGTCTTGTCCGTTGACCAGGCCGGTGTACTTGCCTTGGGCTGTGGGGCACATGGCCTCAACATGGCTTGATACGGCTTGTTGTGCATCAAAGGCATGCAAGGCTTGCGCGCCTTGTTGTTGTGCGCTTTGGCTCAAGGCTTGGCCCAGTTGCTGCGCCGCTTTGAGTTGGGCCACCGCTTCAGCAGCGTCCATTTGGGTGCTTTGCACACTGGCGCCTTGTGCCGTGCGCGCGGTGGTGCTGAGCAGCAAGCCTTGGCCTGCGCGCACAACGGCCCAGCCGTCTGTGTGGCCGTAAAAGCCTTCGCCCAGCCAGGTGCCACGTTGGGCTTGGCCTGCACCGCCTTGGCCGCTGTGGGCAATGATGTGGCCCAGCGTCAGTTCAGACCAACCGCCTTGGCTGCCATGGGTTGCCAGGCGCATGCGCAACTGGCCTTGGCTGTCGTCCACCAACCATTGGCTGGCGCCGCCCCCATCGAGGTGCGGCAGGTGCCAGCCAGAGATGGCGCCAATGTGGTTGGCACCGCTGTCCTGGCCTGCGGGCCAAGGCAGGTCGTGCTGGCCGTTGTGCAACTGGCCGACGATGATGGGGCGGTCGATGTCGCCATCAACAAAGTCCACCAACACTTCGGTGCCCGCGCGCGGGGTGAACAAAGCGCCCCAGTTGGGGCCAGCCACGCCTTGGGCCACGCGCACCCAGGTGCCGCTACTGGCATCACCAGGGGCATGGCCGGTGGCCTGACCACCTTGGGTGCTAGGGGCGGGCAAGCCGCCGGACAAGGGCGATGCCCCACGTTGCCAGGCAAACTGCACACGCACACGGCCATCACGGTCTGTGGTGACTGGGTCGCTGACATTGGAATGGACTGCGGTGACCACGATGGCCGTCTGAGGGCCCGGCGCTGTTGGCGCCAAGCTGGGCATGGGCACCAAGCGCACATCAGCGGGCACCGCGCTGAATTGGTTGCGGTAGCTGCCTGCATCCAGATCGGTTGTTTGCAGGATTTGTGCGGCCTCGGCCCCCAGGTTGTTCGCAGCCTCGTGGGTGATGCTGATGACCTTGAACTGGTTGTCAGCCCCACCCAATGGGCCACCGTCATACAAGCTGTGCTCGGTGATGGCAAAGCGGGCACCTTCGCGCAAGTTGCGCACGGCGCTGTGGCCTTGGGCGCCGCGTTGGCTCAGGTCATGCGCAGCCATCCAGGTGCGCGCACGCGCATCGGCTGCGGCACTGCTGGCGTGCAAGGGGTCCGC
>JBDKHX010000277.1:0-4911 GCA_039797415.1 Pseudomonadota bacterium
GGGCATGGCCGATATGGCAGTGGCCTTGTGGGGTCGCCATCTGCGCCACCACCCAGCGCAACCTCAGTGGGCTGACCGTGACCGTTTTGTGTTGTCCAATGGACATGCATCGATGCTGATTTACGCATTGCTGCACCTGTCGGGCTACGAGTTGTCGATTGATGACCTGAAGAACTTCCGCAAGCTGCATAGCAAGACCCCGGGTCACCCTGAAGTGGGCATCACCCCTGGTGTCGAAACCACCACAGGCCCTCTGGGCCAAGGCATCACCAATGCAGTGGGCATGGCCTTGGCTGAAAAGCTGATGGCCACTGAATTCAACCGCGATGGCCACGCCATCGTGAACCACCACACCTACGCCTTCTTGGGCGATGGTTGCTTGATGGAAGGCATCAGCCACGAAGCCGCTGCTTTGGCTGGCGCCTGGAAGCTGAACAAGCTGATCGCCTTGTACGACGACAACGGCATCTCCATCGACGGCCAAGTGGCCCCTTGGTTCATCGACGACACCCCCAAGCGTTTTGAAGCCTACGGCTGGAACGTGATCGACATGATCGACGGCCACGATGTGGACGACGTCGATGGTGCGATTGCCAAGGCCAAGATGAGCACCGACAAGCCCACGCTGATCGTCTGCAAGACCAGCATTGGCAAGGGTTCGCCCAACCGCGCCAACACAGCCAAGGCTCACGGCGAACCTTTGGGTGGCGATGAGATCAAGCTGACCCGTGATGCCATCGGCTGGGCGCACGATCCATTCGTGATCCCTGAAGAAGTCTATGCAGACTGGGATGCCAAGGCTGAAGGCGACCTGCTGGTGGCCGACTGGAACAAGCGCTTTGACGCCTACAAGGCTGCCTTCCCTGAATTGGCTGCTGAATTCACCCGCCGCATGTCTGGCGAGTTGCCTGAGAACTTTGCCGAAATCGCTGTGCAAGCTGTCGCTTCTGCACACGACAAGGCTGAGACCGTGGCCAGCCGCAAGGCCAGCCAGATCGCGCTGGAATTCTTCACCGCTGCTGTGCCTGAAATGCTGGGCGGTAGCGCTGACTTGACCGGCTCGAACCTGACCAACACCAAGAGCACCGCCGCGTTCCGCGTTGACAGCGAAGGCAAGGTTGCGACAGTGGACGGCAAGCCAGGTCGCCACATCAACTACGGCGTGCGTGAGTTCGGCATGGCCGCAATCATGAACGGCGTGGCCCTGCACGGTGGCTACATCCCTTACGCAGGCACCTTCCTGACCTTCAGCGATTACAGCCGCAATGCCATCCGCATGGCCGCGCTGATGAAGCAACGCGTGATCCACGTGTTCACCCACGACTCCATCGGTCTGGGCGAAGATGGCCCGACTCACCAGTCGATCGAACACGCCGCCGTTCTGCGTTTGATCCCTGGTCTGGATGTGTGGCGCCCTGCCGATACGACTGAAACCGCTGTGGCCTGGACCATGGCCTTGGCCAACAAGAATCGCCCCAGTGCTTTGCTCTTGTCGCGTCAAAACCTGCCTTATGCACCCAAGCAAGATGCGGATGTCATCACGCAAGGCGCATATATCTTGGCTGAGCCCTCAGAAGTGGGGTTGAAGAAAAAGCCAGTCGCCGTGATCATCGCGACCGGTTCGGAAGTCCAACTGGCCATGCATGCTCAAGCCGAATTGGCCAAGCAAGGCGTGCCAGTGCGTGTCGTTTCCATGCCATCGACCAATGTGTTTGACCGTCAGCCGCTGGACTACAAGAAGAGCGTGCTGCCTGTTGGTTTGCCTCGCATTGCGGTGGAAGCTGGCGTGACGGACTTCTGGTGGAAGTACGGCGTGTCCGCTGTGGTGGGTATCGACTCCTACGGCGAATCGGCTCCGGCTGGCGACCTGTTCAAGCACTTCGGCTTCACCACACAAAACGTGGTGGACACCGTCAAGGTGGCTTTGGGTCTGGCCAAACATCGCCGCTGATCGCCTGTAGGGCGGTTGGTATTGAATTCGTGTTTACGTTGTTTCTTGTCTTTTTGAGGATCTCGTCATGACTATCAAGGTTGGTATCAACGGCTTCGGCCGTATCGGTCGCATGGTGTTCCGCGCTGCTGTGCAAAACTTCGCCAACGACATCGAAATCGTCGGCATCAATGACTTGCTGGAGCCCGACTACCTGGCTTACATGCTGAAGTACGACAGCGTGCACGGCCGTTTCAAGGGTGATGTTTCTGTTGACGGCAACACCTTGGTGGTCAATGGCAAGAAGATCCGTCTGACAGCCGTGAAGAACCCCGCTGAATTGAAGTGGGACGAAGTTGGCGCGGACGTCGTGATCGAATCGACCGGCCTGTTCCTGACCAAGGAAACCGCTGAAGCTCACATCACTGCTGGCGCCAAGAAGGTGATCATGTCGGCTCCTTCCAAGGACGACACCCCGATGTTCGTTTACGGCGTGAATGACAAGACCTACGCTGGTCAAGCCATCATCTCCAACGCTTCTTGCACCACCAACTGCCTGGCCCCAGTGGCCAAGGTGTTGAACGACACATTCGGCATCAAGCGCGGCCTGATGACCACTGTGCACGCTGCAACAGCGACACAAAAGACTGTGGACGGTCCTTCGAACAAAGACTGGCGCGGTGGCCGTGGCATTTTGGAAAACATCATTCCTTCCAGCACTGGCGCAGCCAAGGCCGTGGGCGTGGTGATTCCTGAGCTGAACAAGAAGCTGACTGGCATGTCCTTCCGCGTGCCTACCTCTGACGTGTCCGTCGTTGACTTGACCGTTGAGCTGAACAAGGAAGCTTCGTACGAAGACATCTGCGCCGCCATGAAGGCCGCCTCGCAAGGCGCCATGAAGGGCGTGCTGGGTTATACCGAAGACAAGGTTGTCGCCACTGACTTCCGTGGTGAGCCATGCACTTCCGTGTTCGACGCCGAAGCCGGTATCGCCCTGGACAAGACCTTCGTGAAGGTTGTGGCCTGGTACGACAACGAGTGGGGTTACTCCAACAAGTGTCTGGAAATGGCCCGCGTCATCGCCAAGTGATGCGTGGCTGAGGCTTACGCCTCGTTGCCATCTCAAGAGCCCCTTCGGGGGCTTTTTTGCTTTTGGGGCCGATAATCGCGGGCTTCGAAAGCCGTCATTTGGATACCCCGCGAATGTCAGTTTGTTGGAAGCGTTGGAGCTTTGGATTCATCAGCTTGTTGCTGTCGATGGCAGCCTATGCCCAATTGCCGGCTTCAGGGCGGTGGGCCAATGGCGTGATCGTCAAGCTGAAGTCCCAAGTGGGTAGTACCGTCGCAGCCAAGGGCGCACGTGCGCAAGCCTCGACTTTGTCATTCGAGTCGTCCACACGGGTTCGCAGTCGCTTGTCAGGTTTGGCATTGCGGCAACGAGTGGCAATGGCTGGCCACCGGTCCACAGCATTTGCAGCTCATGTGCTGCATGGCCCAAGGGTGACCCGGATGTGGAATGGGCCATCCCCAACGCGATTGAAAAGCCAGCCACGTTTGCTGGGACCAGCGACCCCTATTTGTCATCGCAGCGGTGGTTGGGAGAGCGGGGGCTCAATACCCAGGGCGTGGCAGGCATCTCTGCTGCATGGGATCGTTTGGATTTGAGAGCGACCCCATTGAATCCGGTTGTGGTGGCCTTGTTGGACACCGGCACGTTGCCGCATCCCGACCTGGCTGGGCGGTTCTTGCCCGGTTATGACTTTGTGTCGGTGGCGGAATACTCTCGTGATCACGATGGCTTGGATGCCGACCCGACCGATCCAGGCTCTTGGTTGACTGAGCCGGAGCGCCGAACCTCGTCTGCCCTGTATGGTGACTGTGACGCCCATGACAGCACTTGGCACGGTTTGGCCATTGCTGGCATGTTGGCCGCAAACACCAACAATGGTGAGTGGGGAGCGGGCATTCTGGCGCCCTTGCAGGGGCCTGTGATTCTGCCCGTTCGTGTCGCGGGCACATGTGGGGCCGAAGTCAGTGACATCGTGGAGGGTATGTTGTGGGCGGCTGGGGTGCCTTACCAAGGCTCACCAGCGATGAACCCCCATCCTGCTCGCGTTGTGAACCTCAGTTTTGGTGGCGATGGGACGTGCGCAGACACCGGTTCGCACGACGTCGGTTGGCTGTATCGTCAAACGGTGGCTACCTTGAAATCTCGTGGCGTGTTGGTGGTGGCATCGGCGGGCAATGGCGGTGACAACGGTGGCTTGGCCGAGCCTACCCGGCCAGCTAGTTGCGCTGGCGTATTGGCTGTGACCGCTCTGCATGAGCGTGGTTTCAAGGCCAGCTACGCCAATTTGGTTGGCGGCACTGGTGCGCCCGCTTTGGCTGTGATTGGGGGGGATGAAAACACCCTTTCATCGTGGGGAGGGGGCATATTGACGACCTACAACAGTGGTTTGACCGTGCCGAACCCGTCTGGATATGGATTGGAAGAAATGATCGGCACCAGCTTTTCTGCACCCATCGTGGCTGGTGTAGCTGCTTTGATGCTGGCCGTCGATCCGCACCTGACGGTGGATGAATTGGTGAACGGGTTAACCTCGACAGCCACGCCTCATCTGTCTTCAGCCGATCGTTCTATTTGGCCGTTGCCGGACTTGCCGCAATGCGAGCCGGGGCAGGCGATGGCGCAGTGCTATTGCACAAACACGACGTGCGGTGCGGGTCGACTTGACGCAGATGCCGCAGTGGCTTTCGCAATTGATCATGCCCAGCAATTTCCAAGTGGGTCGGGATCATCAGGACCTGCCAGCTTGGATGCGGCATTTTTTACACCAACACGTGTGCAGTCAACGAACGTGTCTCGCCCATCAAGCGGTGGCGGTGGCGGCGCCTTGGATCCATCCAGCCTGGCTGTGTTGGCTCTGATGATGTGGTTGACGCTTATTGGGGGCGGCAGGCGGTAAAGCCCTTGCCCTCAG
>JBDKHX010000278.1:0-3575 GCA_039797415.1 Pseudomonadota bacterium
GCCGCAACTGGCCGGTGGTGCGCAAAGCAGTGCGCAGGGCTACGGCCAATTTTTACGCAGCATGCTGGCCGGTGACTTGAAGTTGGGGGCTTTGTTGGGTGCCCATCCCGTTTGCACCAACCCCAAAGCTTGCCCGGGTGACGCACTGAAAACGCCCATTCCCTCGACGGAGTCCTGGCACTACAGCCTGGGGCATTGGGTAGAAGACGATGCCACGGTGGGCGACGGTGCTTTCAGCAGCCCAGGAGCCTTTGGCTTTTACCCCTGGATCCATGCCAACCGTCAGTACTACGGCATCCTCGCACGTGAAGATCACCTTGCGGGCGTTTGATCCGTCAAGCCTGGGAGCGGGGCGCGATACGTTGATCCAACTGCGACAATGCGCGCCGGATCAATCTGTTTGGAATGTGATGACGATGACGTGGGGATGCCGGGTGTGGTTGGTTGCGACTGGATTGGCGTGGCCGCAGGTGCACGCATTGGCGCAGGACGCCCCGGCGGTCGAGCCAGCGCTGGTGTTGGAGATTCAGCCGACGCCCAACAGGTTGACCGGTGAAGTGGATGGGCACTATTCCTTTAACCGAACGACGTACACCACACGTAGCATGTCGTTGTCGTCAGACGCAGCATTGAAGCTCACGCAAAGTGAGCTGGATGGTGAATTTCGTTATGAGCGCGAGGTCATCAAGGTTGCGGGGGCCACTCGAGAGGTCAATACCGACAAATACGACGCGAACCTCAAGTACAAACAGTTCTTGCAGCAATCGGCCTATTACGGGTACGTCTCGCCACGGGTGCGTCAAAACCGCTTTGGGTTTTACCAGCGTGCGCAGTCATTGCGGGTGGGGGCCGGGCGCCGCTTTGGTGGAGACGCCCCCTGGGAAGTCAGCCTCGAATTGGGCTCAGGCTATCGGTTTGCGCACTTGTTGACGGGGGAGTCGATTTCCGAAACGCTGTACTTGGTTTCGGCCAAGGCTAGGTGGGCGATCAATCCCAATCTGTCCGTCAAGCTCAACTGGATCAGCGAAGGCAGTGATCGTGAGTCCTACCAAACCATCAGTCTGGGCTTGCGAAACAAGCTGTCAGACAAGCTGGGTTTGAAGTATGAAATGCTGTATCGGCAGGCTTTTACGGCCAGTGACACCGTCCAGACTGACGGTGAATTGCTGACCGAAATCGGGATCAGTTACAGCTTCTGATCAGCCGCGCAAACGAGCCAGCAATTGGTCTGTTTCAGTGCGGGCTGATTGCATGGCTTCGTCATCCGAGACCAATGCCAGCTCTTGCAAAGACGCGCTCAGGTTGAGCAAACCGTCACGCAGTTTGATCAGCATCACCTGCATGTCCATGAACTGTTTACGGGCCAAGTCCGCGCTTTGGTCGTCGTTCATGATCGGGCTCCTGCTGCATCCCAAACTACTTCTGAACATCGGTCCGGGATGGCGGTGACCGGGTCAGTTGGTATGGATCCAACTTTACCCGGCCATCCATTTTTGGACTAGCCGCCTGATTGCGGGGGGCGCAGCGCTTTGGCGTGATGGATGTCTCGTATCCCGAAAATCAATGGGGGCTGACGGGCTTATTGCTCGTTTTGTCAGCACCCTGTAGATAGGCGGGCAGGCCTTGAAGGCCTTGTTCAATCAACCGATCAAAGTAGCGCCGACCTGCGCGAACCTCCATCGCCCGCCACCCTGGTATCGCATAGCGAAAGGCTGACCAACGATGGACTGTGGACACCACGCGCAGGCTCAGTGTCCAAAACGGGCGTTCGGGGATGGCCAACTGATCGGCCAGCCGGCGCCCGAGCAAAAGCCGAGAGATGGCGTGCAACGCGCCCTTGGGCAAGTAAAACGGGGCTTGACCCGCGAGGGCGTTAAAAATCGAATGGGTCAAGGTTCGGCTGTCGTCATTCGGTTCAATGACTTTGCCCGTGTAGCTGTCGAGTAATTGCAGCTCATCCGACTCGGTTTTGGGCAGCAAGGGCGTTGCGACACCTTGCAGCGTATTGGCATAGCGCCAAAGTTGTTGGTAGCTTTGCCGTTCACTAGGGCTGATGGCGACGCCCAGTTTGTCCAGGCTGCGAAGGATGACGCAACTGAAGCCCAGTGCGGTCAAACTCAGCTGAAGTTGGTTGATCGGTTGCCCCAGCTCAGCTTGTGGCCAATGGCCGTGCGACAGCACGCCTTGCCTGACCATGGCGTGTAGCAAGCGAACCCGCAAAATGGCGTGATGACCTGCGTGCCCGATTTGCATCCCTCCTGGGCTCATGATGGCTTGCACCATCGTGGCAGTTTCGTACAGGCGCTTGAGGACGTCTTGCCGCAAACGCCCGGTATGCACCAACACTTTGGCCGAGCCGGGTGGGGTGTAAGTCAGGGGCAGTGTGCAAAGCACAAAGCTGGCAATCGACAGTGGAGCGCAGCGCATGAACAGTTCTTGACCCGCCACCAAATCGGCCTGGTTCAGCCCTTCGGGCTGTTCATGAACCTGGTCCCAGAAGTCCTGAAACACGCCGCCTTCGGTCGCTGCGTGTTCACGTACCTGGTCCAACATGTCCCTCTGTCGATCGCCTGTGCGTCGCAAGGCCAGGACGACCTGGTCTGCCAAGGGATCACCGATCTGGGCCCATGAATCTTGCCTGTCTTGTTGCACTGACGGTGCGGGTTGAGCCAAAGCCATGCAGTCTCCAATCTTGGGTTTGTTTGACCCAAGCTTAGGGAGGGGGCCTCGTCAGGTCTTGACTTCAACCCCTGGCTGATTTGACTTTGGCCGGTGCGCGCTCGCGTCAGGTCGCCAGATCAAATGGCTGCCGTGCGCTTTTGCAGCCAAGCCAAGGCCGAGCCAGTGAGCAAGGGGCCAACCCGGCGCAGCACCTCTGTGTGGTATTGGTTCAGCCACGCGATCTCATCGGCACGCATCAAGCCCAGGTCAATGCAGCGGGTGTCGATGGGGCACAGGCTCAGGGTTTCGAAAGCGAGGTAGTCACCGTATTCCGGCGTGCCGGGTTCCGCGTCCACCACTGCGGGCGACACCGGCACATTGAGCACCAGGTTCTCAATGCGGATGCCCCATTGTTTGGGTCGATACAGGCCTGGCTCAATGGACGTGATCATGCCTGGTTGCATCGCCATGTTCGGGTCTGGCATGGCTTTGGAAATCGATTGCGGGCCTTCGTGCACGTTCAAGAAGTAACCCACGCCGTGTCCTGTGCCATGACCAAAGTCCAGGCCATGTTCCCACAGCGGTGCACGTGCCACGGCATCCAGCATGGGGGACAAGGTCCCCTTGGGAAAGCGCATGCGCGACAAGGCCATGGTGCCTTTGAGCACCAGGGTGAAGTCTCGCTTTTGCGCCGCATTGGGTTGCCCAATGGCCCACACGCGGGTGATGTCAGTTGTGCCGCCTTGGTATTGCGCGCCCGAGTCAATCAGCAGCAAGCCTTCTGCGCTCAGCCCTTGTGGGGTGCTGATCACGGCAAAAGCATCTGCTGTGGCGCGGTAATGCGGCAAGGCGCCATTGGCATTGAAGCCGGCAATAGTGGGGAAGCTTAGCGACACATAGCCCTGGCGTTTGGC
>JBDKHX010000279.1:0-4675 GCA_039797415.1 Pseudomonadota bacterium
GTGCACCACGTGCTGCTTGTGCAGGGCATGCAGTGCAAACGCAACCTTCTGACCGATCAGGGCGACTTCGTCAAAAGGCAAGGGTGCCTGATCCAGTCGAGGGCGTAAGGATTCGCCTTGAATTTGCTCCATCACGATGTAGGGCTGCGTGGTGAAGTCGCCCCTGGCGATGAATTGAGGCACATGCGGGCCTTGCAACATGGGCATCACCATTTGCTCGACTTCAAAGCCGACGATGGTGGCTGGGTCCTGACCGCCCTTGATGCGGGGGACCTTCATGATCCGCAAAGGCCCTGTCTCTTGCCCCTGTGCATCCCGCTCTTTGACACCCCACAAAACGGCCATGCCCCCCTGATGCAGGCGCTCTTTGAGCACAAACTGGTCAACGACATCGCCTTCTTGCAAAGGGGTTCTAGCGTCCATGGATCAGCCTTTCTGCTAACGCTTGCGAGACGGTAGGGGGCATGCCGGAGGTCAGCACACGGTGAGCGGCCATTTCGTGGTCGTAGGGCACACGGAAAAAGGTCAGGACAGCCTTGTCGGTGTCAAACGTGGCATAGCAGGCTGCGGGGTTGCCATCGCGAGGCTGACCCAACGAACCCGGAATGGCCAACCAGCGCCGGGCCGGAGACAAGGGCATGGGCGTGCCTTCGATCGGTGAGAACTCACCAGATTTGCCGGTGGGGGACAGGTGATACAGGCAGGGCTCGTGAACGTGTCCGCAAAACACATAGCGATGTTCGCTGGCAAACAGGCTGCGGCTGGCTTCCATCCGGCCATGCAGGTATTCCCAGTGGGCCGGGTCATGCACATTGGCGTGCGCAAACAGGCAATCGCCTAGCTCAGCAGTCAGAGGCAACGATTGAAGCCATTGCCTTTGGTCGTCATTCAGTTGGGCTTGGGTCCACTGCAAGGTTGGCAAGACGTGGTCGGCCATGTTGCTGGTCGTTTCGGGACTGAGTGCATCATCATGGTTACCTCTGACGGCTAGCGCACCCTGTTTGACCAGATCTCGGCAAAAGTCAACGACCCACGCCGGATCTGCCCCGTAGTCCACATAGTCACCCAGCAGAATCACCTGGTCGATTCCCTGGTCTTGAGCGTGAGCCCAAACGGCTTCTGTGGCCTCTTTATTGGCATGCAGGTCGGCAAATATGGCGAGTTTCATGGGGACGACACGAGGTGATGGACTAGTCTAGACCTGAGCCTTCGAGCCTGAAAGGGGGCCGTCCCGCAGTGCGTGGCGTCAGCACCACCTCAATTGGATCGGGTAACTCAGTATTTATTCACGCCACATGGGGTTGAATATGTTGCCCATGGGCTCATTTGGTTTTTGTTACCATTAAGCTCAATTCACCGGGGTATTCAATCCAAATCACTCAACGCCGCATGACGATGACCGCAGAACAGCAAGCCGTGCTGCGCTCGATCCGCCAACTCGTGGATTTGGGGCCCAAATACCGGCATCCCATCACGCATGAAACCTGGGATGGTGAAGGCGTGCAGCCGCAATGGCTCAAAGATGCCCTGATCAAAGAAGGTTACCTGGTCGATGAGTTGCGTCTGTCCTCCAGCGAGGCTGGGGCGGCGGCGCCAACCTGCTGAGACCCGATTTGAATTAGGTTAAACCTCGCCCTATTTTAGGGATTGCCTGATGCAGATGGCATCAACAATCTGTTCCGTAGTCCGAAATGAGTTCACCGGAAACCGATTGCTCGGAGGATGCCAGGCATGCGCACCAATCTGCCCGTTACCAATATCGAATACCCCCTGCGGGACGGTACTTGTATTGTTTCCCGAACCGACCTCAAAGGTCGGATCACTTATGTCAACCAAGACTTCCTCGAGTACAGCGGATTCGCGGAAGACGAGTTGATTGGCAAGGCGCACAACATCGTGCGTCATCCGGACATGCCGGAAGAGGCCTTTCAGGATCTGTGGGACACCCTCAGCGCTGGGCGACCTTGGACAGGTTTGGTCAAGAACCGTCGTAAAAATGGCGACTATTACTGGGTGGTGGCCAACGCCACGCCTTTGCTCGATGGCGAGCAGATCGTCGGCTACTTGTCGGTGCGTACGCGTCCGACGCGAGAACAAATCGAGGCCCATGACCGGCTCTACAAACAGATCAAAGCGGGCGAAGCCAAAGGCATTCGCATTGAAGAGGGGCGTGCGATTGCGGTTGGTGGATTTGTTCAAAACAACCCTTTGAGCACGTGGTTGGCGCAATCTCAGATTGGCGACAGGGGACAAGCGGCCGCGTGGCTGGGTGGATTGACGGTCGTTGCGGCTGCCGTGGCGGCTTGGTTTCACCAGCCCTGGGCTTTGGCGCCGGTTGCTGTGGTGGCTGGGGCGCTGGGATGGGGCATTCAACGCGAAGCCAAAACCATGGCCGGCAAGCTGCGTCAGGCGGCGTACCACTTGGATCACTTTGCACAAGGGCGATTTGATGGCGTGGTGGAGGCATGGGGGCGGGATGAATTGGCGTCGATGCTCCTGGCCATCAAACGTGTGCAGACCCGTTTAGGTTTTGAGTTTGCCGAAACGGTACGTCGTGCCAATGAAAGCGAACGGCTGCGTCAGATCAGCGAGCGCATCAAACAAGCCTTGGATGTCGCCGCAGCCAATGTGATGCTGGCTGATCTGGACGGCAAGGTTGTCTATGCCAATCAGTCATGCTTGCGTATGTTTGAAGCGGCTCAGACCGCTTTACGCACCAAGCTACCGACGTTCTATGCGGCTGATGTGATTGGAGCGGATGCGTGCCAGTTCCATCCGGATGCGCGTGCGCAACGCCAGTTCTTGACTGATTTGCGTCAGGCGCATTCTGAGCAGATGGAGCTGGGTGGGCGTACCTTCCGGTTGGGCTACAACCCGGTGATTGATGCGTCAGGCCAGCGTCTGGGCACGGTCATTGAATGGTTGGACCGCACCGATGAGTTGGCCGCAGCAGAAGCGGAGCGTCGCATTGCAGCGGCCAATGCCCAAGTCAAGCAGGCCCTGGACAGTTGCTCGACCAACGTCATGATTGCCGACGCCAACAACAACATCATCTACACCAACAAGGCCGTGGATGACATGTTGGCCCGCAACGAGGCCAAGCTGCGTCAAGCTTTGCCGCACTTTGATGCGCGCCAGATCAAAGGCAAGAGCTTTGATGTGTTCCACAAGAACCCGGCACACCAACAGCGCTTGGTCGCTTCCCTGCAAAGCGAGTACAAAACGGAAGTCAAAGTCTCTGGGCTGACCTTTGCGCTGACCGCCAATCCGATTGTGGATGCACAAGGGCAGCGTTTGGGGGCTGTGGTGGAGTGGAAGGACCGCACGGCAGAAGTTGAAGCCGAGGCCGAAGTGAGCCGTCTGGTTGACGGTGCAACTCACGGCGACTTCAGTAACCGGATGGCTGGCAGTGCAGACCAGGAGTCCTTCTTTGGCAAGCTGGCTGATCGTTTCAATGTGTTGATGGATACGGTCAGCAATACGATTCGTGATGTGCGCGCCGCAGCAGAGCAGTTGACTTCGGCATCTGAGCAGGTATCGGCTACGTCGCTATCGTTATCGCAGTCGGCGTCTGGGCAAGCGGCTAGCGTGGAGCAAACCAGTGCTGCGCTGGAGGAAATGACCTCGTCAATCCAAAAGAATTCGAACAGTGCGATCAAAACCGATGCCATGGCGCAGCAATCGGCGGCAGAAGCCGAAGAGGGCGGCGAAGCCGTGGCGAGAACGGTTGACGCCATGCGCAGCATTGCCGCCAAAATTGCCATCATTGATGACATTGCCTACCAGACCAATTTGCTGGCCCTGAACGCAGCCATTGAGGCCAGCCGGGCGGGTGAGCATGGGCGGGGGTTTGCGGTGGTGGCGGCGGAGGTGCGTAAATTGGCCGAGCGCAGTCAATCTGCGTCGATGGAGATCAAGGAGTTGGCGGGCAACAGCGTTTCCATGGCCGAAAAAGCCGGCCAGATGCTGGCGCAGATGATGCCCTCTATCCATCAGACCTCTGAGTTGGTGCAGGGCATCTCGTCCGCCTCTGGCGAACAAGCCGATGGCGTGCGTCAGATCAACTCGGCCATGGGTTTGTTGAACACAACGACGCAGCAAAACGCCTCGGCCTCAGAGCAGTTGTCTGCCACGGCAGAGGAGTTGTCTGCTCAGGCAACGCAGTTGCAAGAGCTGATGTCGTTCTTCCGGCTTGAAACCGACTGAATTGAGGCGGATATGACAGCGGATTGTCGGTCACTTGTGCTTTTCATGATCCGATAGGGCCGTTGACAATGACGGTATGAAAACCTGGTTCCGTCATCTGTCCGCTCTGGCCTTCGTGGCTTGCGCCTCTGTTCAGGCTCAAGACGCTCGGCAGGAGCAAAGTCCGCTGCGTATCAATGGCTTTGGGACATTGGGGATCACCTCAACCCATGCGCCAGATGGGTGGTTGTTCCGGCGTGATGCGGCCCAATATCCCTCCGATCACGCGACCACACTCGAAACAGATTCGAGACTGGGCTTGCAGGCACATTACGAAGTCCATCCGCAATTGGAGTTGGCCTCGCAGCTTGTCCTCAAACGCCGGTTGCCAGGCAGCAAGCCTTTTGAGTCTGTGGAGTGGCTGTACGCCGCGTTCAAACCCACCGATGCCGTTATGGTGCGAGTGGGTCGGACCAATCCCGACTTGTTC
>JBDKHX010000280.1:0-3395 GCA_039797415.1 Pseudomonadota bacterium
CTCAAAGCCCGTGTTGCAGAGCGCTTGTTGCAGCCCAGATCGGATGCGCGCAACAAGCTCATCTTGAGTGACACCGAGTTGGGCTTCACCTACATTGGCGTGGCCTATAAAAAGGGCTTGCGTAACCCCCAGGCTGATCAGATGTTGGCGGACTCAGAAAAGCGCTGGGGCTTGTTGAGCAAAGCCGCGCAGCAAAGCCGACTGGCTACCTGCACGGCTTCCGCTCAAAAGCTGATGAAGGATCTGTCTGGGGTTGAGCGCTATCTGATCAAAAACAGGGCTCAAGCCAGAGTCGACAAGCTATTGCAATCGGCCAAGTAATAGCTGGCTGATGTCACCAGCCAAGGGTCTTGATCAGCAGCCCCAGTAATGCGCAAGCTGCGATCACATGGATCACATTGCGTTTGAATTTGAACAGCGCCACGGCTGCACCCACTGAGATGCCAATGGCTGGCCAGTCAGGCATGGCTGACAAGCCCTGTGGCCACAGCACGTGGTAGCCAAAGAACAAAGCGAGGTTCAGGATCACACCCACAACGGCGGCGGTGATGGCGGTGAGCGGTGCCGTGAACTTCAAGTCGTTGTGTGTGCTCTCCACAAACGGGCCGCCAGCCAGAATGAAGATGAATGAGGGCAGAAAGGTGAACCAAGTGACCAACGCGGCTGCGGTAGCGCCTGCCATGAACAAGTGCTCTGGCCCAAACAAGGCCTTGGCGTAACCACCCACAAAGGCAACGAAGGACACCACCATGATCAGTGGTCCAGGTGTGGTTTCACCCAAGGCCAGGCCATCGATCATTTGCACGGGCGTCAACCATTGAAAGTGGTCCACAGCACCTTGGTACACATAGGGCAGAACGGCATAGGCGCCGCCAAATGTCAGCAATGCCGCTTTGGAAAAAAACCAGCTCATTTGACTGAGCGTGTGTTGCCACCCGTAGATCAGCACCAATGCAATCATCGGGATCGCCCACAGTGTCAGGCCAACCAAAATGACTTGAACAAGACGTGACAGCGTGAAGCGCGCGTGCTCTGGCGTTGGTGTGTCATCGTCAATCAACGCTGCACCGTAAGACTTGTCAGCCGAGCCGTGTCCGCCGGCGGTTTGAAACTGATGAGGGGTCAACTTGCCACCCACATAGCCAATCAAGGCGGCACCCGCGACGATGGCAGGGAAGGGGACATTCAAGGCAAAGATGGCCACGAATGAGGCTGCGGCGACAGCCCACAGGGTTTGATTCTTCAAGGCGCGAGAGCCAATCCGGTGGGCAGCTTGCACCACGATCGCGGTGACGGCAGGTTTGATGCCATAGAACAAACCAGCAACCAAGGGCACGTGCCCAAATGCCATGTAAACCCAGGACAAGGCAATCAGGATCAGCAGAGAGGGCAGAACAAACAGCCCGCCAGCCACGATGCCGCCCCACGTTCTGTGCATCAACCAACCAATATAGGTGGCCAATTGTTGGGCCTCTGGGCCCGGCAGCACCATGCAGTAGTTCAAGGCATGCAGAAAGCGTCGCTCAGAAATCCAGCGCTTTTGAACAACCAGTTCTTCATGCATCAGGGCGATCTGCCCAGCAGGGCCCCCGAAGCTGAGAAAGCCCAACTTCAGCCAAAACAGGACGGCTTGGCCGAAAGATATGCGTAGGGGGGCTTGGCGATCGCTCATGTCTGAGGATGTGGCTAGGGCAGGGTGCCAGATCTTAATGGTGAAAGTGGTTCCGAGGTCTTATGCATGGCCTGCATCAACACCTGCGCATTCATGACTTGGCAGTGTCTCTAGCGTGCGCTAGGCTGGCTGCCTTGCCCGCTATCGGGCTCTGTATGGACCCAATAACCACTGAGGTAAGACATGAGTCGTGAGAACTGGAAATTCGAAACCCTGTCCGTTCATGCTGGCTACAGCCCTGATCCAACGACCAAGGCCGTGGCCGTTCCCATCTATCAAACAGCGGCCTACGCGTTTGACAGTGCGCAGCATGGTGCAGATTTGTTTGACCTGAAGGTGCCGGGCAACATCTACACCCGCATCATGAACCCCACTACCGATGTGCTGGAGCAGCGTGTTGCCGCGCTGGAAGGTGGCATTGGGGCCTTGGCCTTGGCTTCAGGCCAGGCGGCCGTGACCTACGCCATTCAGACCATCGCAGAAGCAGGCGACAACATTGTGTCGTCTACCGCTTTGTATGGCGGTACCTACAACCTGTTTGCCCACACCCTGCCGCAATTCGGTATCACGACACGGTTTGCAGACCACCGAGATCCATCCAGCTTTGAGCCTTTGATCGATGCACGAACCAAGGCCATCTTTGTGGAGTCTTTGGGCAACCCATCGGGCAACATCACCGACATCGCACGCATTGCCGAGATCGCACACCGTCATGGCGTGCCCTTGATCGTGGACAACACCGTGCCGTCTCCCTACCTCAGTCGCCCCATTGAGCACGGAGCCGACATCGTGGTTCACTCCTTGACCAAATACATGGGTGGACATGGCACCACATTGGGTGGCGCGATTGTGGACTCGGGCAAGTTCCCCTGGGCCCAGCACAAAGAGCGTTTCAAACGACTCAATGAGCCTGACGTCAGCTACCACGGTGTGGTCTACACAGAAGCGCTGGGGGCAGCGGCCTACATTGGGCGCGCTCGCGTGGTGCCGCTGCGCAATACCGGCGCAGCCTTGTCGCCTTTCAATGCCTTCCTGATCTTGCAGGGCATCGAAACTTTGAGCTTGCGCATGGACCGCATCAGCGAGAACACGCTCAAGATTGCGCAGTACCTGCAAAAACATCCTCGGGTCAGTTGGGTCAACTATGCAGGCCTGGAAGACCATCCAGAGAACCATCTGGTCAAGAAGTACCTCTCGGGCCAAGCTTCTGGTTTGTTGACATTTGGTGTGCCTGGTGGTCGCGAGGGCGGCGCACGCTTCCTGGATGGCTTGAACCTGTTCACGCGCTTGGTCAACATTGGGGATGTGCGCTCCTTGGCGACACACCCAGCGTCAACCACACACCGCCAACTGTCGCCTGAAGAATTGGCCAAGACAGGGGTGTCGGAAGACACCGTTCGCTTGTCGGTCGGCATCGAGCACATCGATGACTTGTTGGCAGATCTGGAATCCGCTTTGTCGCAGGCCTGACGCGGCAAGCGTTCCGCACTGCATAGTTGCTTATTGCATATCTCGATGCAGATCCAGCGCTTTACCGCGCTGGAGGGCCTTCCTAACATTCACGCATTGAATCCAGAACGGATTGCACATGCGACGTGTTTCGAAGGCCCTTTATGTTTTTCTCTCGTGTATTGCTACGGCGTCGGTCAGTCTTGCCAGGCTTTGACCTGGCCTTGGGGCTGACCCTTCTGTATCTCAGTCTGATCGTGTTGATCCCGCTGAG
>JBDKHX010000281.1:0-3389 GCA_039797415.1 Pseudomonadota bacterium
CTATGGGACGAACAGGAGTTGGTCTTTGTCGCAGCCCTCAGCTCCCCGCCGCAAGATCTGCAGACATACAACCAAACGGTGATTCAGGAACTGCAAAACGCCCGCGATGCAGCTCAGGCGGCGGTGGAGGCCAAAGGCGCATTCCTGGCCAACATCAGCCACGAAATTCGCACCCCGCTCAATGCCATCATCGGCATGGCTCAGGTAGGTGAACGCAATGTTGCTGGTTCGCCATCAGCCAAAACCTTCCACCAAATCCTGGAATCCGGCCAGCACCTGCTCGCACTGATCAACGACATCCTGGATTTTTCAAAGATGGAGGCAGGCAAACTCAGCATTCAAGATGACGTGGTTCAGACCGCAGAGTTGCTCCGCCACCTGGTTTCCGTGTGCGCAACCCGGGCGCAAGCCAAAGGACTGACTTTCGCGATCGAAGAGAGCACGACCGTGCCCGTGTCCTTCACGGCTGATGAAACCCGCTGCGCACAAGTCCTGATCAACTTGCTGAGCAACGCCATCAAATTCACCCAGTATGGCGGCGTCAAACTCCACCTGTCTGTTGCGCAAGACCAGTTGGTTTTTGACGTTTCTGACAGTGGCAGCGGCCTGACCGAGTTGGAACGCTCCAGACTGTTCCAACCGTTCGAACAGTTTCACACCCACTTGCCGAACCTGGGGGGCGGGACCGGACTGGGGCTTGCCATCAGCAAACGTTTAGCAGAATGGATGGGAGGCAACATCGAGTTGCTCTACAGCAGCCATGACGGCTCGGCGTTCCGCTTTCATATCCCACTGCGGCAACGCCGCCTTCCCCATTGGCATTTGCTCAAATCAGTTCATGCCTGGGGTTTGGATCACGAACTGCACAACCTGGCCCCCGCATTAGCGGAACGTGATTGCTGCGTTAACGCCATTCGGACCCTGGATGACACCAAAAATGCCGCCATTCATGTCCTGCTGGCATCGCCCAAGGCCATTCACCGAGCCGATCAATCCCTGCTACTGGACATGATCCGTCGCGGCGTCAAAGTGATCATCATCGGGCCGGAGAGTGATCTGGGCAGCCTGCCTGAAGACGTGTTGAGCATAGCCAATCAGCTCGCGCTACCCGTCAGCCCACTACGCTTGCTGGATGCCCTTGATCAAATCAAAGCGACCATACCCAGCCCATCGATTCCCAAACGTCTAGCGGGATTGCGCGTGTTGGCTGCAGAAGACAACCCTGTCAATCGACTGGTTCTTGAACAAATGCTGGCCCAAGAGGGTGCACACGTTGCTTTCGGACACGATGGCGCTCAAGCGCTTGAGTTGGTCAGAACACATGGCGCAGCCGCTTTTGACATCGTCTTGTGCGACATCCAGATGCCCGTGATGGATGGCTTTGAAACCACACTGGCACTGGCCCGCATTGCACCGGGGTTGTCCGTCATCGGGCTCACCGCTCATGCCTTTGAAACGGCCAAAGCACATGCCCGAGAAGTCGGCATGGTCGACTATGTCACCAAACCGTACATGCTGGACACATTGGTTGAGGTCATTCTCAAACACGCCAAGAAAGCGCCCAGCGCCACGAACAATCTGACTGAAAACGCATCAAGCCAAGCTGTGCCTCGGGGCCACATGGACTCAGGTTTATCTGACTGCCAAGCCATGCTGAGTCACTTTGGATCGAACCCAATCTTGCTGCAGCGTCTCGTTGAAACCCTGAACGAGACCAGTCAGGAAATCCTGAGCAACCTCACCCAAGCCATTGAGTCCCGAGACTTCAACCTGATCCGCACTGAGGCTCACAGTCTGAAAGGTGCCGCATTGAATTTGCATACCCCAGGCTTGGCAAAACAAGCCACTGAACTGCAAAACCTGGCCAGTCTGCAAGCCCCAGTGGCTTTCAACATGGCCAAGGAGTTGATCGACAACTTGACCCACTTCATCGACCAAATCCAGGCATCAGAAAAAGTCAATTCCACGCCATCAAAACCTTAACAGTACTGCCCCTCATGGCTCACCCACGGTATTTCTGCTAAAAACTCAAAGCTCAATAGCTGTATCGTGCCAAACAGCTGTCGTCGCTGCTCTGGCACACATCTCAAACTGAACCAAGGAGGCCCACGAGAAGCCTCCATCAGGACAAGGTGTCTGCATGGTCAACAAAACAGAGCTTTGCGCGTCAAAGCAAGAGGATGGTGTAAAAGGGATGGCGCCAAACTCAAAATCCGCCGACAAGAGATTGCCGGGAGAAGAACGTGCGCACCGCATTTTTGAAGCTGCGCCCAATGCCATGCTGGTGGTTCGCGAGGATGGCTCCATTGAAAGCGTGAACACCGCTGCCACCAAACTCTTTGGGTACACATGGGATCAGATGGTCGGCATGAATGTCGACCAGCTTCTACCTGCCCATTTGCGCCATGCGCACCAGCACCTGCGCCAGTCATACCTCGACATGCCTAAAGCGCGTCCGATGGGGCAAGACAAAGCTTTATCGGCCATTCGTGCCGATGGCACAGCCTTCCCTGTCGAGGTGGGCCTCAACCCCATCCGCGAAGAAGATGGCGTGTCTATCATCGTCTCACTGATCGACATCTCTGCACGCGTCAAAGCGCAAGAAGAAATCACGCGGCTGAACACAGAGTTATCACGGCGGCTGGACGTTCAGTCAACCGCTTTGAACCAGTCTGAAAAAGATCTTCGATCCATCCTGGACCACTTGCCGTCCATGATCGGCTACTGGGATGCTCAACTGAGAAACCGGTTTGGCAACCAAGCGCACCTTGACTGGTTGGGCATTTCCCCCAAAGAGATGCCAGGCAAACACATCCTGGAAGTGATCGGGCAGGAACGCTATGAGCTCAACAAACCCTTCATCGACGGGGCCCTAGCGGGGCATGAGCAGTTTTTTGAACGGGCCATTCCCAGCCCCGATGGCTCGCACATTCGGCACACCCAAGCGCTGTACCTTCCTGACATTGATGCCGACGGGCAAGTCCTGGGGTTTTATGTGCTCGTCAACGATGTCACGCCGATCAAACGTGCCCAAGCCCATGCGCAAGAACTGTTGACATTCAACCGAGCCATCATCAACAGCTCGCCCGTGGGTATTGCTGTGTACAAGCCTGATGGTCAATGTCTACTGGTCAATCCAGCCCTGGCAAGAGCGTATGGCGAAACAGAAGACACCCTGATTGCACAAAACTTCCATCACCTTACCGCTTGGCATAACACCGGATTGCTGGATGACGCGGTCAAAGTATTGCGAACAGGCAAATCATGCGAGCGTGTCACCGTCACGCAAACAGCCGATGGTCAGACCATTTATCTGGCCTGCAGCCTTCAACCGATCGTGCGAAACGATCAAGTGCATTTGCTATTGATAGCCAACGACATCACTCGGC
>JBDKHX010000282.1:0-3373 GCA_039797415.1 Pseudomonadota bacterium
GAGGCATCGGCAAATTTCTTGAATTGCCATGGCACGCTGCCCATATAGGTCGGGGCGCCCATGATGATGGCGTCAGCCGCCGCCAAGGTTTCCCAGCCGCCTTCAGGCAAATTGCCCTCGGCATCGATGGCCAGCAATGTCCCGCCAGCACCCTGCGCCACGGTTTCTGCCATGCGTTTGGTATGGCCATAGCCGCTGAAATACACGATCACGATCTTCTTGCTCATTTCAGTTTTCCTTTCTGACACAAAAAATCAGCTACCCTTGCCCCATGTTTAGTTACCGACACGGCTTCCACGCGGGCAACCACGCCGATGTGCTCAAACACACGGTGTTGGTGCAGTTGCTAGAGCACCTGCTGCACAAAGACAAACCTTTTTGGGTGGTAGACACCCACGCGGGCGGTGGCCTGTATGACCTGACCGCCGGCTACGCGACCAAAAGTGGCGAAGCGCTGGAGGGCATCCAAGCCCTTTGGCCACTGCGAAACAAAAAAAGCACGCCTGAGGCGGTTGCCTCGTTTTTGGCTCAAGTTCAGGCCGTCAACGACAAAGACAACCTTCACTGGTACCCCGGCTCGCCCCAGATCGCGGCCCAAATGCTGCGTCAGGGCGACCACCTGCGTCTGTTTGAACTGCACCCGACCGAAGTCCGGCTGCTTGAAGGGCACTTCGCCTCCGTCAAACGTGGCGTCAGCATCCAGCAAGCAGACGGCTTCATGGGTCTGAAGGCCTGCATGCCGCCGCCACCTCGTCGCGGGCTGGTCCACATCGACCCGCCTTACGAGAGCAAAGACGACTACCGCCGCGTGCTGCAAACGCTCAAAGAGACCTTGCCGCGCTTTAACTCCGGCACCTACGCCATTTGGTACCCGGAAATCGCGCGCCGCGAATCGCAACAATTCCCTGCCCAGCTCAAACGCGTAGCGGCCGAGATGCCCAAGGTGGACTGGGTGCATGCCACCCTTCGCATCAAAGCGGCGGGCCGTGATGGCGTGGGCCTGTTTGGCAGCGGCATGTTCATCATCAACCCACCATGGACGCTGTACGACCGTCTGGCCGAAGCCCTGCCCTGGTTGGTTGAAACCATCGGCATCGACGAACACGCCGCCTACACCCTGGAAGCGCAGCAAAGCTGACATCGCAGCCTCAGGCAGCCAGGTCGAAGAACAACACTTCGGCCTGCTTGCCTTGCTCGATCACCAACTGGGCCTCGTCTTCCAAAAACAGCGCATCACCCGCGCCTAGATGCTGCCCATTGACGACAACCGCACCGCGTGCCACATGCACGTAGCCCTTGCGGAAGGGATTGAGATCCAGATCAGCCCGCTCATCGCCATCAAACAAGCCCACGCTCAAGCTCGCATCCGCATGGATGGTCACCGAGCCTTCGCGCCCATCGGGTGAGGCCACCAAGCGCAAACGGCCACGCTTGTCTTGCTCGTCAAAGTTCTTTTGCTCGTAGCCTGGCTTCAAACCCGTCTGATTGGGCAAGATCCAGATCTGCAGCAAATGGGTTGATTTGTACAAGTCATGGTTGAACTCGCTGTGCTTGATGCCCGTGCCTGCGCTCATGCGTTGCACGTCACCGGGCAAAATCGTGGCACCGTTTCCCAGGCTGTCTTTGTGCGCCAAGGCGCCCTCCAGCACATAGGTCACGATCTCCATGTCCTGATGTCCGTGCATGCCAAAACCCCGGCCCGGCGCCACCACATCGTCGTTGATCACGCGCAGGGGGCCAAAACCCATGAAAGCGGGATCACGGTACTCTGAGAACGAAAAGCTGTGCGCAGTCTGCAGCCAACCGTAGTCGTAGGAACCCCGGTCTTCAGCGCGTCGTTTGGTCAGCATGGTCTTCTCCTTCTCTCTGTTTGTGGGCATCCCCGTCTGGATGCCATGGGTTCACTTTAAGAAAGACCGCACCCTTGAGGGCTGAGACGGACTGATGGCATCATTCAACTAATTTGAACGACCGTTGCCGCCATGACCGATCGCCAACACGTGCTGACGCCCGAAGCCCTTTTGATGATGGACGCCATCGACCGGGCGGGCAGCTTTGCGGCAGCAGCGCGCGAACTGGGCAAAGTGCCCTCGGCCTTGACCTACAGCGTGCGCCAACTGGAAGACGCCCTGGACGTGCTGCTGTTCGACCGCCGCTCACGCCAGGCCCAGCTGACCGCAGCCGGACAAGAACTGCTGCGCGAAGGCCGCCTGCTGTTGCAGCAAATGGATGCCGTCACCAATCGCGTCAAGCGTGTGGCGTCGGGCTGGGAGTCTGAGCTGACCGTGACGCTGGACAAAGCCGTCGCCCCCAAAGCCTTGTTTGACCTGATGGAAGCGTTTTATGCGCTGACACCCCCAACCCGGCTCAAAATGCGCAGCGAGGTCCTGACCGGCACTTGGGAGACCCTGGTATCCGGTCAAGCTGACCTGGCCATCGGCGTGCCAGGTGACCGCATCGCACACCCCGGCATCCGCGTTGAGCCTCTGGGCGAAATCGAGTTCATCCTGTGTGTGGCACCACACCACCCGCTCGCCAAAGCGGCAGAGCCGCTGGACCCCTGCGTTCTGGCCCAGCACCGCATCGTGGCCGTGGCAGACAGCGCGCGAGGCCTGGAGCCCGTCACCGTCGGCATCCTGCCCGGACAAGATGTGCTGACCGTCCCCAGCATGTCCACCAAACTGGAGGCCCAACTGCGTGGCATCGGCTGCGGGTTCCTGCCCACGGCCATGGTGCAGCCCTACCTGGACGCCGGCCAATTGGTTCACAAGCAGGTCGACCATCCACCGCGTCGCGCCAAAATCCATTACGCATGGCGGCAACCCAGCGGCCAACCCGGCCACGCATTGGCTTGGTGGCTTCAACAACTGGAAAGCCCCAAAACACGGCAAGCCTTGCTGGACCTGCACGAAGGACTGGTGCTGTGAGCTTGGCTGGCCCTTACGTTGGGCGATTTGCCCCTTCGCCCACAGGCCCATTGCACGCCGGCTCACTGGTTGCGGCCTTAGCCAGCTGGCTCGATGCCAAAGCACACAATGGCCAGTGGCTGGTGCGGATAGAAGATGTCGACACGCCACGCTGCATCCACGGAGCCGATCAAATCATCTTGCAGCAACTGGCTGCATGCGGCCTGCAGCCTGACGGACCGGTCGTTTACCAGAGCCAACGAGGCCATTTGTACCAACAAGCACTCGACCAGTTGATCCATCAAGGCGACGCCTATCCCTGCGCTTGCACCCGGGCAGAGATTGCCCAAGCCAACGCAGCCCAGGGCATCACCAAAAATCGACACGGAGACATGATCTACCCTGGCACCTGCCGCCCTGAAAACGGCGGCCTCGCTGGCCGAACTGCACGCGCCTGGCGCATGCGC
>JBDKHX010000283.1:0-3347 GCA_039797415.1 Pseudomonadota bacterium
GCCCAGCAGCTGGCCGAGGCCGCCGGTGTACAGCTCATGGATGTGGGCTATGCGGGCCTCAAGGATCGTTACGCCATCACCCGTCAGTGGTTCAGCATCTATCTACCCAAGGGTGAGACGCCTGACCTGACCCAGCTTCAGCACCCTGAATTCAAGGTGCTGAGTCAGAGCCGCCACGTGAAAAAACTGCGTCCCGGTGACCTGCTGGGCAACCGGTTCCGCATCGTGCTGCGCGACGTGACCGGCGGCCCAGGCGCTATTGATGCCTTGGAGTCCAATCTCCAGTCCGTGGCGTCACAAGGCGTGCCCAACTATTTCGGCGCTCAGCGGTTTGGTCACGATGGCGGCAACGTTGAGCAAGGGCGAGCCATGCTGGCGCGTGAAATCCGCGTGCGCAACCCGAAGAAAAAGGGCATCTACCTGTCGGCAGTGCGCTCCTTCGTTTTCAATGAAGTGCTGGCGTTGCGGATTCAGCAGGGACTTTGGGGCAAGACCCTGCCTGGTGATGTGATGGATGAGGCTGGCCTGCCAACCGGTCCGCTCTGGGGACGCGGCCGCGTCACCACCGCCGATCAGGCTCAGGCGCTGGAAAACGGCGTGGCTGAACGTCACGTCACTTTGTGTGACGGCATGGAGCATGCCGGTCTGGATCAGGATCGCCGCTCTCTGGTGGCGAGCCCGTTGGACATGTCTTGGGAATGGCCTCAAGCCAATCAACTGGTGCTCACCTTCTCGTTGCCCGCCGGAAATTACGCCACCTCCGTTCTGAATGAAATCCTCCGCACCACGGAGCCTGACCGGCACACAGAGAACGAGGCATGAAAAGTCAAGCAACCCGGGCAGAGGTCCTGGCTGGCATCACCACGTCTTTCGCTTTGGTGCCTGAGTGCATCGCTTTTGCGCTGGTCGCTCATCTCAACCCCTTGATGGGCTTGTATGGTGCATTTGTCATTTGCACGATGACAGCACTGTTTGGCGGCCGGCCGGGGATGGTGTCTGGCGCAGCCGGCTCCATGGCGGTGGTGATCGTTGCATTGGTGGTTCAACACGGTGCGCCCTATTTGTTAGCGACGGTTTTACTGAGCGGACTCATCATGGTCAGCTTTGGCTCCCTGGGGCTGGGTAAATTGGTTCGGATGGTGCCGCATCCCGTCATGCTGGGGTTTGTCAACGGTTTGGCAGTTGTGATTGCGCTGGCGCAACTGGAGCACTTCAAAACTGATCACCAATGGATGGCGGGCTCTGCCTTGGCCTGGATGGCCGGCCTTGTGGTGTTGACCATGGCGGTGGTGTATGTGCTCCCCAAACTGACCAAGTCTGTCCCCCCTGCTTTGGTCGCCATACTGGGCGTCGGTTTGTTGGTGTGGGCATTGGACTTGCCTGCTCGCAAGCTGGGGGATATGGCGCACATTGCGGGCGGATGGCCGACGCTTCAGTGGCCATCTGTGCCGTGGTCTGTTGACACCTTGGTCATCATTGCCCCGTATGCAACGTTGATGGCCATGGTTGGCTTGTTGGAGACCTTGCTGACCTTGAGTCTGACAGATGAGATCACGCAGACCCGAGGCCATACCAATCGAGAGTGTGTGGCCCTCGGTGCAGCCAACATCGCATCAGGTTTGGCTGGTGGCATGGGCGGATGCGCCATGATCGGTCAGACCATGATCAATTTGAACTCGGGTGGCCGAGGTCGTCTGTCGGGCGTGGTCGCTGGCGTGATGGTGCTGCTGTTTGTCTTGATGCTCTCACCGCTGATCGAGCAGATTCCGCTTGCTGCCTTGGTCGGTGTCATGTTCGTGGTGGCCCAACAAACCTTTGCGTGGGGCTCTTTGCGTGTGCTGCACAAGGTGCCGCGTCATGACGCCGTGGTCATCGCATTGGTCACGGGCATCACCATCGCCACGGATCTTGCAACAGCGGTGCTATGCGGCGTCGTCATTGCCGCTTTGAATTTTGCTTGGCAGCATGCTCGAGAGTTGTATGCCACCCAGCATGATGAGCCCGATGGCAGTCGGCTGTATCAAGTGCATGGCACGTTGTTTTTCGCATCGACGACATCATTTCTGAATCAGTTTTCTGTGGCCGACGATCCAGCCCACGTCACGCTGGATTGTCGTCATTTGAACTTCATTGATTACTCAGCCATTGAGGCTTTGCACACGCTGAGGACGAGGTATGCCAGAGCAGACAAGCATCTCCGGGTCATTCACCTGTCTGAGCGGTGCAAGCAATTGCTGCGTCGTGCAGGGGCCGACGGCGCTGCGCACTAGACCACATCAAATTTCAGCCCTGCGTGCTGGACCAACCTGGATCTCAGCTTGTCGCCCATCAAGGCCGCAGGTGTCCAAAAGCCCCCTCCCGTCTCAGACTTGGGTAAATCGAACGCCAGACACGCGCCTGCCTCACCAAGCATTTTGGCTGTTGACCCATAACCGGGATCACGATCACCCGTGACTTTGGCTGTGATTTTTTGGCCCTGGCTGGTTTCGCCCATGAAGCGCAAATCGTAAAGGCCGCGTTCTTGTGACTGAGGGCTGGGACCTTCGCCGGGTTTGGGCACGACATAACGCTCCAGCAAGTGACGCGTGGTTTTGAACGCGCTGGCAACCATGAAGCCGCCCAGCCCTGCTGCCATCCCGAATGCGCGCAGACGTCCGCTCAATCCGGGTCCGGTCATCATGGCCTCGTCATACTTGAAATCTTTGCCGTATGGGGCGCCCATCAAATGGTTGGTGCGGTGTACGACCCGGGTGTTGATGCTGGCCATCACAAAGGGGGCCAACCAACTTCTGGCTGCATGGTCATACGCCATGAAGTCCACGTTGGGTTGCCTGATGCCGCGCCCTTGTGGTGTCAAGACAAACGGATTGGTCAGTACGCGTTTGAGTGATGGGTCTTTTTCCATCTCGCGCATCATATTGAGCATGCTGGCCACCGTACCGCCAGACAGGCCGCCTTTGATGCGGGCAATGCGCATCCGTACGTTCTCACACGGCGCACCGAATTTCGCTTGAGCTTGTTCTTGCAGGTATTGCACGCCCAAATCTGATGGAACAGAGTCAAAACCACAGGTATGCACAATGCGGGCCCCCGTCCTTTTGGCTGTGCCTTCGTGTGCAGCAATCATTTGCGCCATCCAGGGAACCTCGCCCGTCAGATCGCAATAATCTGTACCGGTTTCAGCGCATACCTTGACCAAGGGCGAGCCATACAGCGCGTAAGGCCCTACGGTAGAGATGACCACGCGGGTCTGTTGGCAAACAGCGCGTAGTGCGTTTTCGTCTGCCGCATCTGCCACCAGCAAAGGCAAGGCTTGCGCGCCATGGCCTAGTTGGCCGCGTACTTGT
>JBDKHX010000284.1:0-3915 GCA_039797415.1 Pseudomonadota bacterium
TTGGCGGTGCGCAGGCATTGGCGTGGGGCTTCTTGTTGGCCTTGGCCCATGCTGGCCATCACGATCATGTGTTCCAGCTGCTGTCGCACGGTGTCGTCGGCGCCAAACTCATGCAGCGGCAAACCCAACAGGGCCGAGGGGCTCATGCCCAATAGATGCGCTGCAGGTTGGTTGGCCTGCAGGATCTGTCCTTGTGCGCCGATGCGGCACAGGGGGACAGGCACATCATCCAAAAGCCGATCGTGCGGCCAGTTGGTGCGGTGGGCAAAAGGCAATGCGTTGCTGCTGGGATGCAATCGCTCCATGCCCAACTCAAGGTCGTGGGGTGTCAAGGGTCTCGCTCCTCGGGCCCCCGTGGCCCAGCTGTTTTTGGTCAATCCAACCAGTTTAGAAGGCAAGCCCCCATGAGCGCCAGAGGTTTGAGGAATCGATTACCCTGATGTGTTGTGTTCAACAGCAGGGATCAAGGCATGACATCCGTGTACGACTTCGAGGCGCAAACCATCACAGGCCAGGCGGTCAAATTGGACCAATACAAAGGCAAAGTGGTGTTGATCGTCAACACAGCCAGCAAGTGCGGCTTCACGCCTCAGTTCGAGGGGCTGGAGGCGCTGTGGAAGGCATACGAAGCCAAGGGTGTGGTGATCTTGGGCTTTCCGTGCAATCAGTTTGGATCACAAGACCCAGGCAATAACACGGAGATCGCGTCGTTCTGCCAACTGAACTATGGCGTGAGTTTCCCGATGATGGCCAAGGTGGATGTTAACGGGCCCGCAGCGCACCCTTTGTACAAGTGGTTGGTCAAAGAGGCGCCTGGCATTTTGGGCACCAAGTCAATCAAGTGGAACTTCACCAAGTTCCTGGTCGGTAAAGACGGGCAGGTCATTGGCCGCTATGCGCCGACCGACAAGCCCGCAGGCTTGAAGGCCGACATCGATAAGGCCTTGGCGGCTTGATCAGAACAGCGTGGGCTTGGTGTAGCCGCGAGATTCGAGCGCCGCTTCTACGGTCGAGGAGCTACCTTTTGTGTCCAGATCGTTGGTGACGCTGGCGCCTTCGCCTGTGGCGATGGAGCCATCTGCGTTGGCGTCAAAGTTCATGCCACTGCTGGAGTTGCACGACACGGTGGGCGCATAGCTGATTTTGGAATCCGAGGGGTTCATGGCCCATGTTGTCGCTGCGGATGTCAGCGTCATGGTTTGAGACTGGAATGAGTTGTTGGGCGTATGGCTGCTGCCCGGGCCTGCCCAGTTGCAGACCATGCCGAGCAAATCTGACGTGCTGGCCGATGTGCCGGTGATGGCTGCTGTGTAGCCGTAATAGGCGTTGAGCGTTCGCGTTTCGGTGCTGGTGTTGAAGTCTGCATGTACGGCAAAGCCCCGACCTGCTCCGTCTTGGTTGCCCGCTTGCCAGACATAGATGAAATCACCAGCCTGGGTGTCTTTGTCCAAATCACCGCCAAAACGGCCAAAGTTGCCTCGCCAACCTTTGGTGCTGCCGCGCGTGCTGCTGCCGCTCAAGTGCATGGCTGGGTCCAGCTCGCCGTTGACATCCAGTGTGGCGACATCTCCCAAATGGTCGGTGGATCCGTCCGCGGGAGCGCCACAATAATCGCCCGAGCGAGCACCAAATTTGAGGGTGCTGCCGTTGCGGTCGTATCGCAATGTGGTGACATTGGCCGTTTTGTACAGGCCGCTGCTCATTTGGTCGGTACAGCCCTTGGCCAGATCATTGCCCAACTGGAAGACGGTCAGTGCCATGACACCGGTGAACTCCGTGGCCGATGCGCCCGGCGTGTGGCGGATCACAATTTCTGCGCTTTCGGCTGATGTCCCTGTTCCGCGTGCCAGCACCAGACGGTAGGTGTAGACCGTGCCGCCACCGTTGAGCGAAATGGTGGCTGCGTTGATGGATGTACCCGATGCCAATGCGGTGACTGCTGTGGACATCAGGCTGGTCAGGTCTGTGGTGTTGCCGGCGGTGGGCATGGCCAACGTGCTGCTTACGCCAACCGCACGGCGCATGGCCGCCATCATGAGCATCCCCTGGCGAGTTTGCTTTTTGACCGTATCCAGTCGTTGGTTCAGCTCTGCAGCGGCGCACGGTTGAGATGTCGTCGAATCTGTGGCTGTCCACATTCCCAGGTCACCACTTGGCAGCGTGTCTGATGTTGGGCTGCCGTTATCGTGCCCCGTGTAGACGACGCTTGGGCCGAAGCAGCCCGCATTGACAGCGTTGGTGGTGAACAGGTGATTCAGGTTCAAGCCGATTTGGCTCAAGGTCTTGCTGCCCTTGGCCACAGCTTCAATTTCGCTGGACGCCACTTTGGCTTCAGGCACTTTGTCCGTACCGGCCCATGCTGAGGTAAAGGGCAGTGCGCGAGAGGCGATCTGCAACATTTCGGCACCCCGGCCGCCGCGAGCGGCATCCCACATCGCTAGAGCCCAATCGTGGGTCCATCGTGCGGGGGAAATCTCAGATGCCGCCACGACGCTGGTGGTGCTGCTCAAGGATGTCGGTGATGCGACAGACACACCCGTTGGAAATGCACTGGTGCTGGAGGTGCTGCTTGTCGAGGTGGAACTGGTTGATCCACCGCCACAAGCTGTCAGCGTTGCGATGGTGACGGCGGTCAACGCCAATTGGAGGTGCGGTTTGAGATTCATGGTCAGACGTCCGAATGAGTGTGGTTGTACAAGCGAGGTCTGACATTCGAGACTGCACCGTCTGCCTCACCGAGTGACACTTTGAACGCATTGAGGTCAGGGTAATCGGACAGAAAAAAGGCAAATATCCCCATAAAAAAGGCCACCCGAAGGTGGCCTCAAAAATGCCCGGGTAGGGCAGGGAGGGAGATCGGTCGATCAGATCAACGGCGCGCGACGTGCCTTGACTTCGATCTTGGTGGCGGTGATGGTCTTGACGCCGTTGACGGTGGCCGCTGTGCCTTTGACTTCCACCAGGCACACCTTGGGGGTGTCAGATGGGGTCAGGGTGACGCCGCGATCGGTATCCAGCAAGGCGTTGCTGCCATCGACCGACACGGAGCCCAGAGGCAAGGTCAGGGTGAAGGTGGTGCGCAGGTCAGATGCGCCGTTGGTGCACGATGCCAGGCCAAACACTTCAAATGGCTTGGTCGCGTTGTGGCCGCTGATGTGAATGGCGGTCAACACACCGTTGAGTTGGGTGGCGATCACTTCCACATAGCTGCCCTCGGTTGGCAAGGTCAGGCCATTTGCAGCGGTGATGGTGACGCCTTGAACCGAGAAGGTGCGGGCGGTGCTGTCTACGCCAGAGGCGACACCAAACAACTTGACGCCGCCGTGGTCGCGGTCACGTTCATAGTCCGACCGGCGATGCGCACTTCGGTGCCTTCCAGCACTTCGCTCAGGCTGGTAAAGCCCAGCAAAGCCGGTGATTTGGACACGTCCACGGTCACGTCGCCCACCGTCCAGGTGGTGCCGTTGATGGTTTTGACCACACCGTGCATCTTGGCCAGTGTGCCGTTGGCATGCCGATCGGTTTTGATCAGTACCTTGCGGGCGGTGATGGTGGTGGCGTTGGTGGGGTTGGTGTGGGTCAGCACGCGCACGCCGATGCCGTCGCTCAAAGTACGGGCGGTGGGCAAGACGTCGGATGAGCTGTAGTTGACAGTCATCTGATCCGTCAGGGTGTTGCCACGCTTGATTTGCAGGGTGAAGTGGGTGCTGGTGATCGAGCCTGGCACCACAAAGCCCTTGAGCGCGTAGATCAGCGCGGTGGGGTCCTTCTTTTCAATGCGGGTGGCCAAGATGGTGCCGGTTTCATCGGCGGTGCCATACACCTCGATGTACAGCGCGCCAGAGCCAAACCCCGCAGCGATGATCGATGCCAGTGAGAAGGATGCATCGCCTTCGCCGTCAAACACGGTGTTGG
>JBDKHX010000285.1:0-3341 GCA_039797415.1 Pseudomonadota bacterium
AACGGTGCCATCACCGGCGTCGAAGCGCTGCTTCGATGGGAGCATGGCGGCAAGCTGGTCCCACCCGATGAGTTCATCCCACTGGCAGAAGAGTCTGGCCTGATCGTGCGCATGGGCGAATGGGTGCTGCGCCGCGCCTGTTTGCGCGCGCAGCAATGGCGTCAGCAAACCGGCTGGCCTCTGCGCGTGGCCGTCAATTTGTCTGCCGTGCAGCTAGAACACCCCGACATCCTGAACACCGTCGCATCCGCCTTGCGCGATACCGGGCTGGACCCCACTGCCTTGGAGTTGGAAATCACCGAGAGCGTGGTGGTGCGTGAATCACTGCGCGCCGCCGACATCCTCAACCAACTGCGCGCCTTGGGCGTCAGCATCGCCATTGACGACTTTGGCGTGGGCTACTCCAGCTTCGCCTACCTGCGCGAGCTACCGGTAGACCGCTTCAAGCTGGACCGCAGCTTCATCAGCGCCATCCCTCAGTCGGAGGCCGACAGCCGCCTGGCCAGCGCCTTGATCGCGATGGCGCATCGCCTGGAGGTGGGCATCGTGGCAGAAGGCGTGGAAACCGCCGAACAAGCCGTGTTCCTGAAAGACCACGGTTGCGATGAATGCCAAGGCTATTACTTGGGCCGCCCGATGCCTGAAGCACGCTTTGAGACCGTTTTGATTGAACACAGCCAAACGCATCAGGCCCTGTTGAGTGACATGATCGCTCGCGCTAACGAAGCCGCATCAAGCCGTCAAACGGCCACGGTCTAAACGAGGCCTTAGCACGCAAGGCGTGGGGCTGCGATGCCGATCGCAGCCGTCGATCAGCTCAACAGGCGTTGAGGATCAGCGTCCAGCTTGGCCAGGGCATCACGCGTCGCGCGGGTGGTGAGGGTTTCTTCCTCAACCGGCACCAGCAGGCCTGCTTGCAGGAAGGAAGCCAGACGATGCAATTGGAACAAGACGCCACGCCCAGCTGGCGTGACAAACAAAGCCAATTGCTTTTGCAGACCGTGCCAAACCAATTGCACGGTCTCTTGTTTGCCCCGGTAATCCAGCTCAAACCACGAGCCGATCTGCAAATCACGGCCCCAGGCCACCATGGCGGGCGTCGGCATCGTGCCACCGTCGGCCACGATCTCCAGGTCATCACTTTCATGCCCGGACAGATCGCGCAAAGTTTGCTCGTCCAACTCGACATCGGCGATGTTGGGCAGCACCTCGTCCAAAGCGTCCAGGCGCTCGGTCACGGCCTGCAAGTGCGCGGAAGAAATCGCGGCGGACCGGGCAGAGAACGCTGCAGCCAAAGCTGAGTTCAGTGAGTGAATCTGCTCGTCCTGCTTCTCGGTCGACAAGCCAGCGCGGGCCATGCCCTCACGCACCGTCTTGAGCAGCGGAGGCAAGCGACGCAACACATCAGCGCGTTCTTCACGCGAAGTTTTGGCGCTGGCCGACCAGATCAGATCAGCAGCCGCACGTTTGAGTACACGGGTCTCATCGCTGGCCGGGCTGGTCTGTACGGCACTGTGCGCCAACACATCAGCCCAGACACGGAACAGGAATTCGCGGACGCCCTCGTGCACAGGCACGGTTTCGAGCATCTTGCGCATCTCGATGGTGTACTGAATGGCCAAGGTCTCGCGTTGCTCAACCTGCTGCGCCAAAGACACGCCCTTGCGACTGGACTCGTTCTCGTCGCGGAAGTAGCGCTCCAGAAACTTTTCAAACTCAGTCAGCACGGTCTGGAAGACGCGGCGCCCCGTATCTGGGTACGCTTCAACCACTTGCACGATCCGGCGGATCTCTTTGTGCAGGGTGTCTTCGTTGGCGTGATCACCCGAAGCAAAACCCATGACGCAAGAGCCCATGCGGTCGATCAAGGCCCGAGCGGGGTGATTGATCGTGGCAAAAAAATCGGGCTCACTGACGGCCACACGCAACACGGGCATCTGCAAACGCGCAAACCACACCCGAATGGTGGCGGGCAGACGCTCTTCGGTCAGGATGCTTTGAAACAGCAAGGCCACCACTTCGATGGTTGCGCGCTCTACCGGCGTCGATGCAGCCTTCTTCAGCGCAGCACGGCTTTGTTGCAGATCGTGCACCAACGCAGCGGGCGAGCTGGCCACCCCAACCGCATCAGACTGGGTGTGGCGTTGAACCACTTGTTGGGCCGCAGCAATCGCATGCACCAAGCCAGGACTGACCGGCACCGATGCGCCCGGCCCCACCACAGCGGTCGGATCAAAATCAGGAACCTGACGAGCAACAACCTGGTTGAGCTTGCCCATGGCCACTTGCGCTTGGGCCGCGGCGCGAGGCGAAAAGCCCTGCGCTTGCGTCATCAAGCGGGTTTCTTCATAGGGCTGCCCCAAAGGCTGCAGCCCGCTGTTACCAGATGGCCGCGTTTGTATGCCACCCGCTCCAGCGTAGGCGCCCCCACCGCTCAATCCACCAGTAGGAGACAAGGCAGTAGTGGGCCGGACCGTCTGAACAATCGGCCCAACACTCTTGGCGCGACGGATGAAAGGCCGCAAATCCACATCAGGACACACGCCGTTATCCAGCAACAAGCGATTGGCCTCGTGATAAGCCTCTTGCGCCCACTGAGCGGCCTCGGCGTGCAGCACGTTTTGCAAGGTGCCCCAATGCACACCGGTCATGCCGGCTGCGACCCAGCTGTCCATCGCCCAACGGGCAATCATCTGGGGTCGTAACACATCCCCTGCGGCCTCTGCGGAGCTGGATGTCGCCGCGGTGCCGCTGACCGATTGCAAGCGTGAGCTGAGATCGGTGTATTCAGAACCTGCCAGATCAGAGATGGCTTGCGCCAAGCTAGACACAAGCAGACCTCGCTCGACGGCGCTGTCATCGACCAAGGTCAACTGACCAACCGGGCCCCAGGTGGACGAGCCTTCAATGCGTGAATCCAAGGGCCGACCAGAGCGCAGAATTTGCAAGGCATCGTTGATGCGTTGCT
Organism: Pseudomonadota bacterium; assembly: GCA_039797415.1. Lineage (GTDB taxonomy): Bacteria > Pseudomonadota > Gammaproteobacteria > Burkholderiales > Burkholderiaceae_C > Aquabacterium. The sequence goes on from JBDKHX010000285.1 coordinate 2,969, forward strand.
CCAGCCCCAACTGCCAAGCCGACAAGGCTGGCGACAAATCAAGCACGAGATCCCGCCTGCGGGCGTTGAGAGAAGGCTCTCCTGACTGCGAGGCCAAACGGCGGGCGCCCTCCGCACACGCATGGGCAAAGCCAGCCGCCCCTCTCATCAGGGCATCCAGATAGCAGGAGCGGGCCAGGGATGCCAGCGCGCGGTTTGGACCAGGCGTCATGAAACTGGAGGCAAAGGCAGGCACCCCAATAGTGTCCCTGCCTGTGAATGATTCAACTTCTCAAGACTCTACACCACCGCGCCCGAATGGGGATCGTTAGGATCAAGGTCTTTTTTGGTGCTTTTCACCAGGTCTTCCCGCGCGACACCCAACCACATCGCA
>JBDKHX010000286.1:0-3869 GCA_039797415.1 Pseudomonadota bacterium
TTTGAACACGACTTTGCCTGGGGTGATGGCAACAGTCTCACCAACCTTGTAAGGTTCAACGCCTGCAGGTGGTAGGCCGCGAACCAGGCGTTGAGCATCGTCAACAAAGTTTTGTGCACCGCGCACCAGATTGAGGCCCGATTCGGTTTGTGTGGCGCTTAGCACTTCGGGGTTGAGCAAAGGGAAGTTGGCCGGAGACATCACATCCAGCATTTGGCGTGCCGCAAACGAGGCCACCTCTTCGCTTTTGTGGCTCAAGCCAGGTACCTCATGTGTGGCGCGGTCCCAGGCGCGCTCCATGATCAAAAAGCTTTGGGCATACATATTGAAGGGCCACTGCGCCCACACGGGGGCCTTGAAGCGGCGGTCGCCTTCTTTGGGGGCCTTGAAGCGGCGGTCGCCTTCTTTGCCGGTCAGTACACCGCAGCATCCTTGCTGATATTTGTCTTGAAACGGCAAGGCGTGGGCGGCCAGGTCGGACGAGACTTGCTGGATGTCTTCCATCGTCTGACGCATCAGGTCCATCTGTTTGCCCGGCGAGATGGCCAGGTGCGAGAGCCAATCCAGATAGACCAGGCCCGCCTGAATGGGAGAGATGCCAGAGAAGGCTTGCCCGATCTGGCTGTGGACGGTTCGATCCACGTTGCGCAGAACTTGCGAGATCACTTCCGACGGCGTGGGGTTGGCGGGGTTCTCAGTCGTGCTCATGTCTATCTCCGGTTCAGGTTCAACCTTGTCTGGCCAGCATGGCGCGGAACCGCGTCAGTGCGATGACCAGAAAGAATGCACCTGCTGCGGCCACAGCCAGAAGTTGTGGCCAGATGATGTCGACGCCAGCGCCGCGATACAGCACAGCCTGCGTCAGCTTGACGAATTGGGTGGTGGGTGAGATCTGGACGATGTCTTGAATCGCCAGGGGCATGCTTTCGACCGGTGTGGCCGCCCCTGATAACAGGTATAGCACCACATAGACCGGTGCGGCAAGCAATCCGAACTGCGGCATGGATGACGCCATCGTGGCCAGGAAGATACCCAAGGCCGTGACGGCAAACAGGTAAAGCGCGGTGGCGAACACAAACAGCGGCACAGAGCCAGCAATGGGCACTTGCAAAATCACGTGTACCACCAGCCACAGGGACAGCATCACCGCAATCAGGATCACGCCACCATTGGCCAGAATTTTGGCCATGGCGATTTCGCTGGGGCGCACGGGCATGACCAACAAGTGCTCGATGGTGCCGTGTTCGCGTTCACGGATCACGGCGGCGCCGACCAGAATGATCGACAGCACCGTGATGTTGGTGATGATCTGCATCACGGCGGTGAACCAATGGCCCTGGTTATTGGGGTTGAACAAGATGCGTGTGACGGGCTTGGTCGGCAGCCACGATTCCAGCCCCTGGGCATGGAAGAAGTCCAGCATCTCTTTGGTAAAAATCTCGTTGAGATAGAGCACGCCCAAGCCGGCTTGGGTCATCGCGGTGGCGTCCACCGTGACGGCAATGGAGGGCGTGGTGCCTGCCAACACATTGGCTTCAAACCGTGGCGGGATCTCGATGATGAAAATGAAGTCGCCCCGATCCAGAGCGGCTTGTGCATCCATTCGATCAATGTCGACGGGCGTTTTGAAATAGGGGGCTTGGATGCCATCACGCAAGCGACGAGACAGCGCGGAGTGATCGGCATCCATGATGCCCACCGAGGCATTGGCCACTTCTGCTTTGACGCCTTTGGCCGTGCTGTAAATGGCAACCGAGAAGGCAAAGATGATCAGTGCCATCAAGGGGATGTCACCAAACAGGCTGCGCAGTTCTTTGACGGAGAGTCGGGCCACATTGGCCAACCATTGCTTCATGGCCTTACGCCTCCTGCTTTCGAACCATCAGCCGTGCGACCAAGAGGTACAGCACGCCAAAGCTGGTCAAGGCCAGGTACATGGGGCCAAAACTGCTCACCCCCAAACCTTTGGTGAAGGCGCCCAGGCTGATCAATTGGAACCACGACGACGGAAAACCTTTGCCTACCCACAAGGCGGCCCCTGACAGGGTAGAGACCGGGTAGAGCAAGCCGGAGAAGTTCACGGATGGGATCAAACAAATGATGGCCGTGGCGAAGGTGGCCGCCACTTGTGAATTCAAAAAGGCCGAGATCAGCAAGCCCAGGCCCGTGGCAGCAAACACAAATGCCAGTGCGCCCAAGGTCAAGGCCACAAAGCTGCCTTTGAGCGGCACGCCCAACAGCACGATGCTCAAAAACACCAGGGTCAGGTAGCTCAGCATGGCCAGCCCCACATAGGGCAGTTGTTTGCCGATCAAGAACTGGCCCACACTGGCGGGAGAGGCATACAAGTTGATGATGGAGCCCATCTCCTTTTCACGGACCACGCCCAGCGCGGTCAACATGGTGGGAATGATGATCAGCGCCAACATGATCAGGCCAGGCGTGAAGGCGTAGATGCTGCGGAAGTCCTGGTTGTAGGTGTAGCGCGGCTCCAGTGTGGCCGGCATCTTGGGCAGGGTCAAACCCGGTTGCTCTTTGGCAAAGCGGATGGCGTGCTCTAACAAAATGCCGCGTGCATAGCCGCGCACGTTTTCGGCCGTAAAGGGTTGGGCACCGTCTACAAACAGGCCCACTTCGGGCCGCAGTCCAGCAATGAGTTGTCGACCAAAACCGGATGGAATCTCGATCACCAGAGAGACATCCTTGGCTCGAAGCCGGTCATTGATGTCGCTCTCCTCACGCAAGGGCTTGCGTTGATGAAAGTAGCGCGAGCCATCAAAGTGCTCGATCAACTGGCGGCTGTCATAGCTTTGATCGTGGTCCAGCACCGCAAAGTTGATGCGCTCGATGTCAAACGAAATGGCCAGCGCTGCGGTGACCAATAAGATGATCGGCCCCAGCAAGGCAAAGGTCAGTCGGATGCGATCGCGTTTGAGTTCCATCGATTCACGACGGGCAAAGGCCCACATGCGCGACAGCCAATCAAGGGGGCCGCCATCGGCCTGGTGATGACGGTTTGTGGATTTGGCTTCAGCCTGCTCGACCTTTTTGACCTGATTGGCTTGTCGTGCAGCTTCGACCGTGTCGTCAGCTGCTTCCAGGTAGGCAATGAAGGCTTCTTCCAGCGATGCGGCCTGTTTGCTGTCTTGCAAAGCTTTGGGCGCACCCACTGCCAAAACGGCCCCCCGGTGCATCAAGGAGATGCGGTCGCAACGATCGGCCTCGTTCATGAAGTGGGTCGAGACAAAGATCGTGACCTGGTCTTGGCGAGACAGTCGAACCAATTGACGCCAGAACATGTCTCGCGCTGCTGGGTCTACGCCTGATGTGGGTTCATCCAGAATCAGGATTTCAGGGTGGTGCAAGCAGGCTGCAGCCAATTGCAAGCGTTGCCGAATGCCCAGTGACAGTTGGGCGGGCTTGGCATCAGCGTGTTCCGTCAGGTCAAAGCGGGACAAGGCATCAGCGATGGCAGCCTGGGCTTTGTCACCCTCTAAGCGATACAACTTGGCGTGCAGATCCAGGTTCTGGCGCACGGTCAGTTCTTCATACAAGGAGAAGGCTTGAGACATGTAGCCAACCCGCATGCGGGTGCTCAGGTCTTTGGCATCAATGGCTTGTCCCAGCAAACTGGCTCGCCACGCTCGATTTTGAAGCTGACGTTGTTGACCGCGATGAAATCGCCAAATCGCCGGGTCAGGCCGATGGCTTCAATGGCAGCGGGGCCCGGTGTGGCCACATGCGGGGGGATCTCCAAGGGCTCACCGCTTCCGCGTTTGTCGGGCGGCAGAAGGGCAATGTAGGCGTCTTCCAAAAGCCCGCTGGGTGTGCCGGCCAACACCTTGCTGGTGTCGTCAAACACCAGCACT
>JBDKHX010000287.1:0-6387 GCA_039797415.1 Pseudomonadota bacterium
TACGGGCCGACGCCGGAGCCTGGTCAGGCAAACGGTTGGTGGCGGCAGATGAGGTGTGGACGGTGGTGTTCATCTTGTGACGAAGCGCTCCGGCGCAGCAGGTTTGTGAAAGAAGGGCACACGCTTGATCAACAGACGCAGCGCGTGCCAGTGGATACGGGCCACCACCCCCAAGGTCATGAAGGGGGTGGACCAGAAGGCGTGTTGGACTTGACGGGTGGTGAATGGGTGCAAGGCACCACTCATGCTGGTCTGTAGCAGGGGGCCATACTCATCGTGCAAATCGACGCGAGCCAGGATGTGATTAGCGCTGCGCGAGAAGCGGAATTGGTAGTGCCCCTGCACGCTGCAAAACGGTGAAACGTGGAAGACCTTGTCAGCCACCAGGTTGGTATCCCATTGCACATGGCTGCCGTGCAGCAAGTAGCAGTGCCTCTCGCCAAAGGTGTTGTTCACTTCAGCCACCACCGCAGCCAAGCTGCCGTCTGCTCGGTGGGCGTACCAAAAGCTCACAGGCTTGAAGGCATGGCCTAATACGCGTGGATAGGTTTGCAGCCAGATTTCGCCGTCGGCATCGTCAATGCCTTCGCTGCGCAGCAGCTCTTCGATCCAAGCCAGTGCGTTGGGCCCGCCTTGGCCATGGTCTTGATCACTGAACGTGATCCAACCGAATTTGCGCCGAGGGATGCTCAGGCCATGTTCCTGGGCATGACGCATGGGCAGCAACACAAAATAGGTATCGTGCTTGAACGCATGACGGGCCGGGCGCAAGCGTTGATGCCAGACCTGCCCCCGGCCGATGAGAGCCTGTGTGCTGGGTGAGGTGGGCGTGTTCATCTTGGTTTAGTCAAATCGGGTTCAGGCAGCGCGGCGCGCAGCCAAGGTTTGCTCAGCCTGAATGTGCTGGGCCACGCGCAAACCGGCTTGGTAGCCGTCTTCATGGAAGCCGTAGCCGCACCAGGCGCCAGCAAACCAGGTGTGCTGCAGACCTTGGATGGATGGCAACGCCGCTTGTGCGTCAATGGCGGCTTGGTCAAACACAGGGTGCGCGTATTCGATCTCTTTGATGATCTTTTTGGCATCAGGCTCGCGCACCGGGTTGAGCGACACGATCACCGGTTGCTGCCAAGGCAGTGGTTGCAGGTGATTGAGCAAATAGTGCAGGCAGACTTGTGATTGCTCGGTTTTGTCTGCGGCGGCTCGTTCATAGTTCCAGGCCGCCCACGCTGATTGGCGTTTGGGCAGCATGGCTACATCGGTGTGCAGCACGGCCCGGTTGGGCTGGTAGCGGATGGCGCCGAGCAGCACGCGCTCAGCGGGGGAAGCCTGTTGACCCAACAGCGCCAAGGCCTGGTCACTGTGGCACGCCATCACCACCTCATCATAGGCTTCGTGGCCGTGACGGGTGTGCACGGTCACTCCGTTAGTCTGGCGTGTGACGGCCTTCACAGGGGTGCTCAAGCGTACATCGTGCAGATGCGCCAGCACCTTGTTGACGTACAGGCGGGATCCGCCGGTAACGGTGTACCACTGAGGGCGGTTGGTGACTTGCAGCAAGCCGTGGTTATGGCAAAAACGAATCATCGTGGCCATCGGGAAGCGCAACATCTGTTTGGTCGGGCATGACCAGATGCAGGCCACCATGGGCAGGAAGTAGTCCTCGCGGAATGCCTTGCCAAAGCGGTGTGCATCCAGAAACTCGCCAATGGGCTGGGCCAAGGCAGCCTCGGCACCCGATTGCGCCAACTGAGTCGAAAGTTGGTTGAAGCGCAGGATGTCCTTGAGCATGGACCAGAACCGAGGGCGGATCAGGTTGCGACGCTGAGCGAACACCGTATTGAGTGAGTGGCCGCTCCATTCGACAGCGGTTGCGCCTTTGGTTTGAGGCGATTGCACCGAGAAGGACATTTCCGACGATGAACGTTGGACGCCCAACTCATCGAACAGACTGATCAAACCGGGGTAGGTTCGTTCGTTGTAGACCAAAAAGCCCGTGTCGACCCCGTGCGTGGTGCCATCCAAGGTGACGTCAACGGTGTTGGCGTGCCCGCCAAAGTAGGCGCCGGCCTCGTACACGGTGACGTGGTGACCAGCTTGAGCGCGAGTGAGGTGCCAAGCCGCACTGAGGCCGCTGATACCTGAACCGATCACTGCGATACGTGCCATGGGTGACTCCAAAACGTTTGTTTTGAACCGTTTGGTGCAAAACGTGAACTCATTAGTTCAAACTATAACCAAATAGTATCCACTTTACACTAATGGGTTTTTGTTCTGGCCTGGTGCGCCTACAATTGCACGCATGGCCCGTATCTCATACAAGGAACAAGTTCAGCGCGTGCGTGAAGACGCCATCGTCGAGGCCGTCAATCGTCTCTTGGCTACCAAGGGCTACGACAACATGACGGTGGACGAGGTGGCGGCAGAGGCTGGCATGGCCAAGGCCAGCGTCTACAAGCATTTCGCCTCTAAAGAGGACCTGGCCGGCGCGGCCATGGTGCGTGCGCTGGACCGCGCCTTGGCCTTTGTTGATGACTTGCGTGAGCAGGTGCAAACGCCGCCCCTGGACCAGCTCAAAGCTGTGGCACGTTGGGCCATGCAAAGTCAATTGGCTGGCGAGATGCCTTCATTGCCGTCGCAAAACTCATCGTTGACAGCGTCTTTGCAGGCCAATGATGAGTACATGGATCGCCTGATCAGCTTGAGCAACAAACTCAGCATCTGGATCACCCAGGCGCAAACGGGCGGGCAACTGGCCGCAGACATCCCTGCCGAGATGGTGCTTTACATCTTGTTCGCGCGGGCGTGTGATCCGGTGGTTGGCATGCTCAAGGCCTCTGGCCAGTACACCAACGATCAAATTCTGGATTGGGTGACGCGCACCACGTTTGAGGGTATGGCGGCCTGACGTGTCTGCTGCTTAACAGACGCGATCAGCGTCCTCGGGTGCAACAAGGGCGATGGCGCCATGCAGATGGGGTAAGTGGGGGTGCTTTTCGCGTTCCCGGCTGAAGTCCAGGCTGCTGACGGTCATGGCGCAAAGCTCCTTGTCAGGCGTTTTGATCAGAACGGTCTGGTTGAGCTTGCCTACGCCTGTCTCAAAGCGGCCTGGCTCGATGCTGAATCCACTCCCTAGCGCTTTCAAGCAGGCTTCCTTGCGCGTCCAGCAGGTCAAAAAGGCATCCAGGGGATCCAAAGAGGTTTGCACTGCAGCCCATTCTGCTGCCGTGTAGTTTTGGCGAGCCAGGGCTTCGATCTCATGGATGGTGTGATGAAGCTCGATATCCACACCGATGATTTGCCGATGATGAAGCCCGATCAAGTGGCCCAGTAGCTGTCTAAGCGCTGCATGACTGACCAAGTAACGGCGGGCATCTTTTTCGAAGCGAAACCGAGCAGCGCGTTCGCGCTCCCATTCGGCCAGGCTACCAGTCTGCGGATCACCCCAGGGCTGGCGGAGGTCGATCAAACGCAACTCAGCGCCGATAGAGTTTGGCACTTCAATGCATTCAAGCAGGTCACTCATGGTCTTGGCGCTGCGGGCGAATTTGAGCTTGTCCGGGTAGGGCAAGTATCAACGAAGTCACCATCGAGGCCGTTGCAGATATCATCAAATCCATACCATCTTTCAAGATATGTACATGGCCATGAACAAATGGGCAAAGGCGTTGACCGCCTCAGTGGGGGGAGCCTTGTTGGCTTTGGGGGGCGTTTGGCTCGGTAAGGATCACATCCCTGTGACTTGGACACTTCAAGTCAAAGGTTGGATTCAAGGGTATGACATCGATCATGATGTCCGCATCGCCATGCCTGATGGCACTCAGTTGGCAGCCAGTCTATATAAGCCGCTTGGTGCGACAGGGCCGTTGCCGACCATTTATCTGAGGTTGCCCTACGGCCGTCTTGTGCACGGGGAAGGCATTCGTGCGGCGTCCTATGCCAAATTTGGTTATGCCGTGTTGGTGCAGGATGTGCGTGGCAAGTACGATTCCGGCGGCGATTTTCAGACTTGGCAGCATGCGACGGGTGATGGTGCCGCGACACTTGATTGGATAACGCGTCAGCCCTGGTCAAACGGCAAGGTCGGTACCTTGGGTTGCTCCGCTTTGGGTGAGCTGCAGTACTCGTTGGCACGAGCCCATCATCCAGCTCATCGTGCCATGGTGGCATCTGGCGCTGGTGGTGGCATCGGTATGGCCATGGGGGGCTACGAGGCGTTTGGCTGGTTTGAAAGCGGTGTGTTTGAGCTGGCTGCGGGCTTTGGTTGGTTTCAAGAAAATGGCACGCTCAGGCCTGGTATGCCCATCGCTACAGACGTCAAGCATGCCCGGGAATTGAATACGCTGCCGATGGCCAGCATGATTCAGCGCGTGCAACCTGGTCGCAACGGGTTTGAGGACTTCATGTCCATCCCCTTGGGCGATCCGCGCTGGGACGCGTATGACTATGTGACTGAAAAAGATACTTTGAGCACGCCTGCCCTGGTGGTCAACACGTGGGGGGATCAAACCTTGCAAGGTGCGTTGGACCTTGCCGCGTTGAACGCTCGAAGTGGCGTCGAACAACATGTGATCCTGGGGCCTGGCAATCACTGTGAGCACCTCTCGTTGCAAGACACAGATCATTTCGGCGAGCTGGAAGTCAAGAATGCCAAGGCGCCGTATCCGGTGGTGTTCAGGCAATGGTTTGACCACTGGCTCAAAGATGAGGGCCCAGGGTTGAGCCAGCAGCCGCCCTACATTTTTTATGTATTGGGCGAGCACCGCTGGCTCGGAGCAGATGCCTGGCCTCCCAAAGAGGCGGTCATGCAGCGTTGGTATCTCCATAGCCAGGGACGGGCAAACTCTGCCAAGGGGGATGGACGACTTCAGTTAGCTGCGCCAGCCGAGGGTGCCAGTGATGTCTATCGCTACGACCCGATGAACCCAACCCCGACGCGTGGTGGGCCGATTTGCTGCACAGGCAATCCCGCAGATGTGTCGGGGCCCGTCAATCAGAAAGATGTGGAGTCCCGAGAAGATGTCCTGGTGTACACATCTGATCCGTTGACCGCCAATTTGAGGATTGCCGGCCCATTGATGGCCCGTCTGGTGGTGTCCTCGGATGCCAAAGATACCGACTTCGTCGCCCGACTGGTCCACGTTTGGCCGGACGGTCGCGCAACCAACATCCAGGAAGGGGTGTTACGGGCTCGCTATCGCAAGGGCATGACACAGCCTGAGTTGATGGAGGCCGGTCAGCAATACGAACTGGACGTCGGCATGCGATCGATTGCGTATCTGGTGCCCAAGGGCCATCGGATTCGTTTGGACGTCACCAGCAGCAACTTCCCCAGGTTGGAACGCAACCTCAATACAGGGGGGCGCAACTACGATGAGACGACCGGCGTTGTGGCGACCAATAAGGTCCACCACGGAGGGGCATCGCTGTCTTACCTGACCCTGCCCGTACTGGACAAGGTCACCGACTGGCAACGTCCCTGATCAATAACCTTCATCGGCAGAGGCCGTGTTGGCTGCGCCGGTGAGTTTGTTCTTGAGTTTGACGGCACCCTTCATGACCGGATACAGGCCTGCCTTGAACGTATCCATCGAGCCGGGTGAGTGGATCGGTTTGGGCGCCATACCGATTTTGGCCAACCGGCGACGCAGCAGGTCGTTGATCACCAAGGCTTGCTTCAAGCGTTGAGTTTCTTCAGTGTGAAAGAAGATGGCCAGAGAGATCGAGACATCTTCGGGGCCATTCTTGACATAGTGACCACCCAGAAATGGAATGTGAATGGCCTGCCCAGGTTTGAAGTTGAACTTGTGCGCGAACCGATCCATTTCGGGTTCCCAGCGGATCTTGCGGTCAGAGCGCGCCGTGTAGGCTTCGTACTCCTGCGGCGTGATCACTTCGTCGTTCCACGGATCGAAAACGGCCACTTCTTTGCTGCCTCGAAATTGAAGCAGGAAGTTGGAGAAGCGATCGAAGTGGAAGGGGGTGACCGCATTGGGTGAGGCGATGAACAGCCACATCTCGGCCTCTGTGGGCATTTGCCCGGTGCCATTGAGCTTCATCAGCTTGCCAATGTCCTCGCACATCATTTTGTGAAGGCCCTTGAATGACGCGTGGTTTTCAGGACCACGAACGGCCACATAGGAGTTCGATGTACGAATGGTTTCGATCGTTTCTTCGATGGACAAACCATTCTTGTTATCAATGTGGGCCCTGTCAAAATTGGCCCCCAGCAGATTCAATCCCTTCGAGTACATCACCCGCTCAGTGGGTAACTCGGGCAAAACCTTCGCCAGGTTGCTGATGTCCAGGGCAGGGTGGCCCAATAACTTGTGTTCAAACTGGAACGGTGTTTTGTCCAGCTTTTGGGCTTGGATTGAATCGGCGAAGCAG
>JBDKHX010000288.1:0-3313 GCA_039797415.1 Pseudomonadota bacterium
GTTGGGGTTTTGCAGGCGCTCGAATTCGGTGATGCAGCGCTTGGCCCAGCGCAGGCTCAACTCCATCGAGACACGGGCTTCTTTTTCGGTGGTGATGTGCCCCAGCGATTTTTCGCCTTGCCAGTAGGGGGTGCATTCGTCGAACTGCATGACGATGTCTGAGTTCAGAATCGTCTGGATCTGCATGCTCACCTCTGGCGTCAAGAACAGCTTGTCGCCGTTGACGGGGGAGGCAAAGCGCACGCCTTCTTCGCTGATCTTGCGCATCTCGCCCAGGGACCAGACCTGGAAGCCACCCGAGTCCGTCAGGATGGGTTTGTTCCAGCTTTCAAACTGGTGCAGGCCGCCGAACTGCTGCATGATGTCCAGCCCAGGGCGCATCCACAGGTGGAAGGTGTTGCCCAGAATGATCTGGGCACCCATGTCCTCCAGGGATTTGGGCATCACGCCTTTGACCGTGCCATACGTGCCAACGGGCATGAAGATGGGGGTCTCGACCACGCCGTGGTTCAAGGTCATGCGGCCGCGTCGTGCCTGGCCTTCGGTTTTGAGCAACTCAAATTTCAACATGGTGTGGCCTCGTGATCAAAGACGAGTGGAATCGGTGGTGCGTTCAATCAGCATGGCATCGCCATAGCTGAAGAAGCGGTAGCCCTGAGCAATGGCGTGCTGGTAAAGCGACTTGATGCGGTCGTAACCAGCCAAGGCACTGACCAGCATCATCAAGGTGCTTTTGGGCAGGTGAAAGTTGGTGACCAGCACATCCACCACTTTGAAGTCAAAGCCTGGGGTGATGAAGATGTCGGTGTCGCGGCTGCCTGCGTTCAAGATCTGATCGGAAGGGGCGTTCAATGCGGCAGATTCGAGCGCGCGCAAGGTGGTGGTGCCCACAGACACCACGCGACCGCCCGCAGCCTTGGTGGCCTGGATGGCTTGAACGGTTTCGGCAGACACGTCAAACCATTCGCTGTGCATCTTGTGTTCGGCCAGGTTGTCGGTGCGCACAGGCTGGAAGGTGCCGGCACCCACGTGCAGTGTCACAGCCGCTGTGTTGATCCCCTGGTCTTTGAGCGCTTGCAGCAGCGCTTGGTCAAAGTGCAGGGCCGCGGTAGGGGCGGCCACGGCACCGGGGTGTGCGGCAAAAACCGTTTGATAGCGGCGCACGTCGTCTTCTTCATCGGCGTGCGTGATGTAGGGCGGCAAAGGCACGTGGCCGTGCTGTTCCAGCAACTCAAGCGGCTCGCCCGACAGGCGCAGGTGGAACATGCCGTTGTCGGGTCCGCAGCGGCCCAGCACTTCGGCATCAAAGGCATCAGCAAAACGAACCACGCTGCCGGGCTTGGGCGACTTGCTGGACCGCATGTGGGCCCAGACCTCGCGGTTGGGCAGCACACGTTCAACCAGTGCTTCGACAGCGCCGCCTGATTGCTTGTTGCCGTACAAGCGGGCTTTGATGACGCGGGTGTTGTTGAAGACCAGCAGATCGCCTCGGCGTAGCAGGCCGGGTAGATCACGGAAAACGCGGTCAACAGGGGTGGGGCCTCGGCCATCCAGTAGCCGGGAGGCGCTGCGCTCGGCAGCAGGGTGTTGGGCGATGAGTTCGGGCGGCAGCTCGAAGTCGAAATCGCTCAGGGTGTAGGTGGTGCTCATGCCGTTGAGGGACTGACGGGTCCCGTGCCAAGGAAAACCCCGTATTGTCCCTCAAGCGGCAGGCTTGTCGCGGCCCGTTTTTTGAATGGCCGTGAATTTGCACCATTCAAAAGGTACGGTGAGAACAGAGCAACTGATCAATGACGGTCAAGTCGGCAGGCGCGCAGCTCTTTGATGTTGCGGATCTGGCCTGTCAAGCAGCGTGCATAGCCAGGCACGTTGGTCAATTCGTGCAGCACGCGAGCAGCCACAGCGGTGTCGGCAAAGTCAGAGAACACGCCGTCGATGCCCAGTTGATAGAACTGCAGGTATTCGTTGACGGGGTTGCCGGCGTAGTTGCCAGCCAGGCGGCGCTGTTCGTTGCGGAAGGTCCAGGTGTGAACCAGCAGCCCGGCTTCGTGGGCGCGCTCAATCAAGTCGCCAGCAGGAGCCAATTGCAGGCTGGCTTCGCCTGGGCCGCTGCCGTCCGGGTTGGCCAGGGTGGACACGATGTAGCGCTTCCAGGGGCCGATGCCGTCAGCATAGGTGGCCACTTCCTTGAGGCCTTCGTCACTGGTCAGGTAGCCAAAATTGCGAGCCAGCAGTTCAGGTTTGCCCGATGCGGTCCAGTCGTATGGACGGTCGTAAGGCGCGGTGAAGTCCAGCGAGCCATCTGCATTGACATCGTTGGCATCGATCAACTGAATCAGTCGAACCGAGGTCAACTTGCGCAAGGCCTTGAGGTTGCCTTGCTCGAATGATTGGATGAACACGGGCGCTTGACGGTGGTTCCAGCCAGCACGCGCCAAGGCGGTCAGCAAACGAGGCTCCAGCGGCGAACCCAAGGCTTGGTGATAGGTCGGGTGCTTGGTTTCTGGGTAGATGCCGATCGTGCGGCCCTTTTCGATGGACTTGCGTTTGACCAGGGCAATGACCTCGTCCAGCGTCGGGATCTGGAACTGACCGTCAAACTGATGTGGGCGCTCACCAAATGCTTGCTTGGCGCGCAAGGTTTTGATTTCAGCCAGGGTGAAGTCGCTGGCAAAAAAGCCTTCTTCAGCAGCGCCATCGACCACAGCAGTGCGGCGACGGGCGGCAAATTCAGGGCGCGAGGCCACGTCTGTGGTGTTGACGATATTGGGCTCGTGGCGGGCGATCAAGATGCCGTCTTTGGTGACAACCAGGTCCGGCTCAATGAAGTCGGCACCCATCTCGATGGCCAAGGCATAGCCTTCCAGCGTGTGCTCGGGCAAATAGCCTGGGGCGCCACGGTGGCCAATGACCAAGGGGCGTGTGGGTTGCTCGATGCGATCGCGCTGATCCATGTCGTGGGCCAGCGCGTGGCCGTTCATCAGCAGCGCGGCCGATGAAATGGCCAGCAGGGTGCGGATGCGTGATTTCATGGGATGTCTCCTCTTTGTTCTGAACCCTGTCACCTTAAGCAGCCGAGGTGACTTGCACGTGACCCATCCGGGGGAGATCACAGTCCGTTTGGTACGGGCACAATGACAGCTCTTTCAACCCAGATCACAAAGGGACTCCACGTGGCGCAAAGCCCGTCTGCCAGCAAAGCCAGCAAACCGGACGACAAGCGTTCCATGCCGCAAAAGGCCATGGACAAGCTCGGCCTGGTGCGTGACATCGACCTGGCTTTGCACCTGCCTTTGCGCTACGAGGATGAAAC
>JBDKHX010000289.1:0-3297 GCA_039797415.1 Pseudomonadota bacterium
TGTCCGAGTTCTCCGCTGAGAACTTCAAGGACAAGCCTTTTGTGACCCTGGCTGGCGTCAAGAACAAGACCGACGAGTACATCGACACCAAGTCGATCACTGACACCATCAAGACTCAGCTGATCAAGGGCCGCGCCTTCCGTCTGGCTGTTGACACATCGGACATGCAGAACCAGACTGACGAACTGCAACGTCAGAACAACACCGGCCTGTACAAGAAGTCCACCACCGCCAAGGTGGGCAACATGCAAGCGGCTAAGTACCGCATTGAAGGCAACCTGACTTCGATCGTCAAGAAGAACAGCAGCATCAAGGACGTGTACTACAAGTTCACCCTGCAAATGACCGACGTCGAAACCGGCGAAGTCACCTGGATGGACGAGAAGGAAATTCGTAAGTCGGCCAAGCGCTGATTGACGGAGGCACCACATGACCCATTTCAAGAAAAGCGTCAGCTTGCTGGCCGCCGCGATTGCCTTGTCCATGCCTCTGGCTGCCTTCAGCCAGAGCCAGGGCGGCAACCAGCCGCAGGGTGAAGTCTCCAAGCGCGATCTGATCGCGGTGACAGACTTGTCCTACGAGAGCAAGATCGCCCAGTACTTCGTCAAATACGATCGCAAATCCAGCTCCAGCCAATCGCACTCCGGTAACGCAGGCGGTTTTGGCGGCTCTTCGCAATCGCAAGACAGCGTGCACTACGAGTCTGGCCGCGAAGTCGTCATCGACCGCGGTGAGTTGCGCCGCTTCACGGCCGACATCAAGGGTGAGCTGATCAAGTCCGGCAAGTTCTCCGTCGTTCAAGGCAAACCTTGGACCAAGGCTGACACCGACACCTTGTACGACATCATTGGTCGCATCAAGGCCGGTTACTACCCTGGTGCCAAGTACGTCCTGTTTGGCTCGGTCTCCGCGTTTGATGTGCGTGAAGACAATGCCCCGATCATCGGCTCCAACGCGTTCAATCACTCGTTGACCTATGACATGACGGTGGAGATGTCTTTGATCAGCACGTCCAACTACAAGGTCGTTGCCGCGTTTTCTGCTCAAGCAGAAGGCTCTGACAACCGCTTGGAGTCGGGCCGCGTCAACCATCCATTGAGCAGCAGCAAGGCCATCAGCGCGATGTCCAAAGCTTTGGGTGAGTCGGTCCGCAAACAATTGGATGAGCAAGTCAACGGCTTTCAATGAGTCCTGACCAAATCAAAAGGGTAGACATGCAAAAACACCTCTCTCTCACCAGCTTGGCCGCCGTTGCCTTGGCCGCCAGCGTTTCCACATCGGCCTTCGCACAAGAAGGTCAACGCCAGGTTTACCAACCCAGCGCCAGCGCGCCCACACAAACCGGTTTGTACCTGGGCGTGAGCGTGGGTCAACAATCGACCAAGCTGGAAACCGCTCTGGAAACGGACTCTGGGCTGAAGTACTCGGTGCTGGGCGGCTTCCGCTTCAACCGCAATCTGCGTCTGGAAGGCTCGATCTCGAACACCGCCAAGGTGAAAATCGACAACAACACGACCAGCAAGATCAGCGGCTTTGATGTGGGCGCGTTGGGCTCGGTGGACCTGGCTGACGGCGTGGCTTTGTACGGCAAGATCGGTGTGGCCCACAACGAAATGAAGTGGAACAACATGCCCCCTTCAGCTACATCCACATCGCAATCGTCCACCAACCTGTTGCTGGGCACCGGCTTCATTTTTGACATCAGCAAAGTCGGTGAGCTGCGCTTGTCTTTCGACCGCGTATCCGTGGGCGACAACAAGGTGGTGTCAGGTCACTCCAACTCGTTGTCGGTGGCCACCGTCTTCAAGTTCTGATTGAACCTGCTTCGATCAAGCCCGCATCGCGCAGATGCGGGCTTTTTTTATGGCGACTTACGGCTTGGTGTTGCCAGGCTCAACACGCGGCTGATGATTCAAGCCATGCCGCAGTTTGGACACGTCTTCATAGACCACTTTGCGCATCCGTGAAATGCCACCCAGGGGCTGATGCTCAGGCAATGTATGCCAAGGTGTGAAGGACAGCACCTCGCAAGCCGTACCTTGGTCCGGCACCTGCCCTGGCACCTCGATGGTGGCCACCGTCACAAAGGGTGACTCCGCCTCGGACCAGCGCACGGTGGGGTCTTCAATCGGCATGTGTTCTGGCACCGCCCGTGTTTGCACCATGAAGTCAAAACAGGCCGCTTGTTGACCCAAGTGTCGGGCCAGGTTCTGACCCAAACGATCTCGGCTTGAATTGGCTTGATCGGCCGCATCATTGAATGCACCGCCCGCACAGGGCTTGGCAGAGAACTTCATTTGCCCCGCACCCAAGCGTGATGGGGTCGTGCTCCAGTATTGCGCATGCAAGGGGTTGTCGATGGTCTGGCCGGTGAACGCCAACACCAAGGGCACCTCGTCAAACAAGTGACGCCCGAACCAGCTGGCCTTGGCCCACGTGCTGCCGCTCATGGCAGAGACAAATTCAACGTAACCCGCCGCATCGTGGATAAAGAAAACCGGATGGTTGGTCAACACAAAGTCTTGCGTGCTGGCGTCTCGGTCTTCCGCCAACACCTTTTGACCCGGCACGCCCAGCACTTTCAAGGCCATGCCTCGGGCATCGCGATCGTGGTCATCCTGGCTGTTGCCTGATCCATTTGAAAAGCGCACCACCGCGTCATACGCCTTGCCTTGCGCAAACAGGCCTTGCGCCAATGTAGGCGGCAAGTTGGCCTTGACGGTAAAGCGTGCCTGCACACAGCCATGCGCCTTGCGGTGCGCATCTCTGAAGGCATGCCCCTCGGCATCAAAGCCTTTTTGCACCGATGCGCTGATGATTTGACTGACCACCGCCGTCGCGGCTGCCTCATTGGCAGGAATGGACTCACCGTCGGCATTCGCAGAGGCTGGCACCACCGGGCTGGAACTGCATGCGGCGGCACAAGCGGTCAAAGCCAAAAGGGTCAATCGGGGGAGGATCCAGGAGGGCGTGTGTTGCATGACCCGATCATGAACCTAATTGTTCGATCCCGCTGCCCCTTGCTGCCTGAATGACAACGGGGTTTGCCCCGTCCAGCGCTTGAAGGCCCGCGTAAAGGCACTTTGTTCGCTGAACCCCAGCAACACAGCGATCTCTGCCACAGACAAGGCCCGGTCGTTGAGGTATTGCCGCGCCAACTGCATGCGGGTGTTGTCCAGCATGTGCTGCCAGGTCAAGTTGCGCTCAGCCAGGCGGCGCTGCAAGGTACGGGTCGACTGGTGCATGGCGGTGGCCACCTTGTCCACACTGACCTCGCCATCGGGCAACATGCGCACC
>JBDKHX010000290.1:0-3292 GCA_039797415.1 Pseudomonadota bacterium
CCAAGGCTCAAGAAATGGGCCTGGGTATCGATCCAGAGAATCCGCTGTACCAACCAGGCGGTCAGCCTTCTGCTGAGCCGTTGAATGTCAACCAGCCGCATGACCCTCTGGGTGCCAGCACCTTGCCAGCATCTGTGGTGCCAGCGTTCGCCCAATTGGACACGCTGCCTGAGACGGCGCCAGCAGCTGCGGTAGCCGCTGAGCATGTCGATGTGGCTGATCTGGATAGCATTGATCTGGATATCTCTGCGCCGATGCCGTTGGATGATGCCGCTCAGGCCTCGTCTGACGTTGATCTGCCAGTCCTGGACGTGCCTGGTACTGAGCCAGTGCCATTGCCGGTCGAAGAGGCTCCGTTGCCTCCGGTCGATGATGGTGGTTTGGACTTCGATTTGTCCTTGGACGAACCAGCTGCTGCACCAGCTGCAGCCCCTGCGCCAGCCGCATCGTCTGACTTTGGCTTGAGCAGCATTGACTTGACCATGGACGCCCCTGGCGCACCGGTTGACAGTGGCTTCAGCCTGGATGAGGACTTGCTGGGTGGCAAGGCCCCTGATCTGCCTCCTCCTGAAGATCCAATGGAGCGCAAGTTCGAGTTGGCTGAAGAGTTCCGTCAAATCGGTGACTTGGATGGTGCTCGTGAACTGTTGCAAGAAGTCGTGGCCAATGCCGACGGTGGTCTGCAAGCCAAGGCGCAAGCCATGCTTGATAGCTTGAGCTGATTCATGGTTCATGAAGTGAGAAGCGGGGAGTCATCCCCGGCTTCAAACACAGGGGCGATCCGGCGGATCGCCCTTGGCGTTTCTTATCGAGGCACGACCTACAAAGGGTGGCAAAGTCAGCCATCCGGTGGCACCGTGCAAGATGCTTTAGAGCATGCCTTGACCCAGTTCGCTGCGCGGCCCATCAAGGTCATGTGTGCAGGCAGAACTGACGCTGGTGTGCATGGCATCAACCAGGTGGTGCACCTCGATACGGACATCAGTCGCGACCCCTTCTCGTGGGTGCGTGGGCCGAATGCTTTTTTGCCGCGTGACATCGCGGTGCAATGGGCCATCGAAGTCACGCCTGAGTTTCACGCCCGCAACAGCGCGCGAGGCCGTCGCTACGCCTATATCTTGTTGGAGTCCGCGGTCCGTCCAGCCATCGAGACAGGGCAAGTCGGGTGGGTTTTCAGGCCGATGGATCAAGCGGCCATGCAAGCTTCGGCGCTGCATCTGATTGGTGAGCATGACTTCAGTTCATTCCGCTCAGCGCAATGCCAGTCGCCCACACCGGTCAAAACCTTGCGTCATATCGGGGTGTCCAAACACGGTCCGTATTGGCGGTTTGACTTTGAAGGCAGCGCCTTCCTGCATCACATGATCCGCAACATCATGGGTTGCCTGATCACCGTTGGCACTGGTGCCCAGCCTGCTGATTGGATGAAGGACGTACTGGCTGCGCGCAATCGAGACGCTGCGGCTCCAACATTCTCGCCCGACGGCTTGTATTTCCTGGGCCCCCGCTACGACGAGCGCTGGGGCATCCCTCAGGAAGTTCCGGGTATGGCTTGGCTGCCGGGTAATTCTTGAGACAATACGGGCTTGTCGACTTTCGCCGAGCCCATGTCCTTGCCTTCCGATCACCGCACCCGCATCAAGATTTGTGGGTTGACCCGTGAAGCCGATGTGATCGATGCGGTTCAGGCTGGGGCTGATGCCATTGGCTTCGTCCTGTACGAAAAAAGCCCGCGTTACGTCAGTGCTCAGCGCGCCAAAGAGTTGGCGGCCTTGTTGCCGCCATTCGTGACGCCCGTTTTGCTGTTCGTCAACGCTTCAGCCAGCCTGTTGCAAGCGGCTAGGGAGGCGGTGCCTCATGCCGTTTGGCAGTTTCATGGTGATGAGCTGCCATCTGATTGTGATCAAGCGCAACGGCCTTACTTTCGGGCCGCCCGGATGGCACCCGGTTTCAATTTGTTAGACTTCGCCTGTTCCTACCCCAATGCGCAGGCCATTTTGGTCGACGCCCATGTAGAAGGCTACGGTGGGGGAGGTCAGGTTTTTGATTGGTCCCTGCTGCCGCAAGGTTTGTCTCGTCCCATGATCTTGTCGGGTGGTTTGCACCCAGGCAATGTGATGGACGGTGTCAAACAAGTGCGGCCATGGGCTGTGGATGTGAGCTCTGGTGTGGAAGCTGCCAAAGGCATCAAGGATGCCCAGTTGATGCGCCAGTTCTGTCAGGCCGTGCGGGCGGCCGATCGGCAATGTGCCGAAGCTGTGTGAATCCGTTTCACATGGCGAGTTATCGCGTTCCCGTGCGGTTTGTTCAATGAGATCTTCATGCTGAATTACCAACAGCCCGACGCTCGTGGCCACTTTGGCCCTTACGGCGGCACCTTTGTGTCTGAAACCTTGATCCAGGCTTTGGATCAACTCAAGGACGCTTACGAGCACTATCGCAACGACCCAGAGTTCCTGGCTGAATTCCGTCGTGAGTTGGCCCACTTTGTCGGTCGCCCCAGCCCGATTTATCACGCTGAGCGTCTCAGCCGTGAGTTGGGTGGTGCGCAGATTCACTTCAAGCGTGAAGACCTCAATCACACCGGTGCACACAAGGTCAACAACACCATTGGTCAGGCTTTGCTGGCCAAGCGCATGGGCAAGCCCCGTGTGATCGCTGAAACCGGCGCGGGCCAGCACGGCGTGGCCACAGCCACCATTTGTGCGCGTTATGGCATGGAATGCGTGGTCTACATGGGCTCGGAAGACGTCAAACGGCAGTCCCCCAACGTGTATCGCATGCATTTGCTGGGCGCCAAAGTGGTGCCGGTCGAGTCGGGCAGCAAGACTTTGAAAGATGCGCTGAACGAAGCCATGCGTGACTGGGTCACCAACGTCGAAAACACCTTCTACATCATCGGCACGGTGGCAGGGCCACATCCGTATCCTGCCATGGTGCGTGACTTCCAAAGCGTGATCGGTGAAGAGTGCCTCAAGCAGATGCCTGAGCAAATCGGCCGTCAGCCAGATGCCGTGGTGGCTTGCGTGGGTGGCGGTAGCAATGCGATGGGCATTTTTTACCCCTACATCAACCATGAACAGGTGCGCCTGATCGGTGTCGAGGCTGCGGGCGAGGGCGCCGCCAGCGGCAAGCATTCCATGTCCCTGCAATTGGGCACCCCAGGTGTCTTGCACGGCAACCGTACGTACCTGCTGCAAGACGCCAATGGTCAGATCACCGAGACGCACTCTGTGTCTGCCGGTTTGGACTACCCAGGTGTCGGCCCAGAACACGCTTACCTCAAAGACAT
>JBDKHX010000291.1:0-3291 GCA_039797415.1 Pseudomonadota bacterium
GCAGCTTGTTGAGGGCTGTAATGCCCTGTGGATAAGCTGTTTGTTTGTGGCGCACTGGCTTGTGCCGCTTGCAGCGCTTGTGAGTTGGCAGGCAAGGCGCGTGCAGGCAGGACCACACCGGTGCGAGCAGCCGCAGCGGGGCGCAAAGCCAAGGCCAGATCCAGACGAATGGCTCCACCACTGAGTTCAGTGAGGATGGCTTCCAGGCGGGTGCTGTACTGGGTACGGACCCAGTCCAGAATGAATCGGTTGGGGACGCGGACCGACACTTGTGTGGCGCCATCGATCACGGCAACGTCTGCCGCAGGCAAGGGACGAATCCACGTATTGAACTGCTGTTCAGGCAATTCGGTTGCCAGTTGTTCGAGCGCACGAGGCCACAAAGAACTCAGGTCGGACGGCTGGGGAACGGGAAATTCGGCGGCGCTCATGTTGTGAACAAGTGCTGGGCTGGGGGGCGAATTCTAAGCGCCAGATGCCCGGTTGGGAACAGGTTATCCACAGATTTTTACCCAGCTTATTCCGTGCTTGATTCACAGCCCTTGTCGATAAGCCATTGACCAATGTGCAAAAAGCTGCTGTAATCGCGGGTTCTTCCGGTTTGTAATTTCCGGGAACCCCCACGGCAATTGCATCGGCGGGGTGACATCACAAGATGAAGGATCATCATGAAACGCACTTATCAACCTTCCAAGACCCGCCGCGCTCGCACCCATGGTTTCCTGGTGCGCATGAAGACTAAGGGTGGCCGCAAGGTCCTGAACGCTCGCCGCGCCAAGGGCCGCAAGCGTCTGGGTCTGTAATCGGCTCACGTCGATTTGGTCTGTTTGACCGGGGTCATCTGATGACCCTAGTCGACTCCAATCACTGACTGCTGTGCGTCGCCCAAGCCTGAAAGCCGCTGACTTTCAGAAGGCATTGGGTACACGCCCAGTGGCTCGCACGAATCATTTCGTGCTCCATACCCTGCTTGCGACTGAGGGGATTACCCCTTCTCCAGAGCAAACAGATCCCAAGTTATCAACAGACGCGACCGAACTGGTCGAGGTGCCTGTGGATGACTGGCGATTGGGTGTGGTCTTTCCCAAGCGGCTTGCACGCCGTTCGGTCACGCGATCCCTTCTGAGACATCAGGCTCGTGAAGCCTTGCGTCGTCATGCTCCGGCCGTTTTGGCATCGGGGCGCTTTGGCGTGGACGTTTCAGGTTGGGTGGTGCGTTTGCGCGCACCCTTTGATCGCAAAGAATTTCCAAGCGCTGCATCTGAAGCGCTCAATGCCGTCGTTCGCCAGGAGCTGGACGAACTCTGGTCACGTCTGATCCAGAAGAAGGCACAATCATGAAGGCCGTTATGTCTGCCGTGGTAGGCTGGCTCTCGCGCGCCATCAATGCGGTTTTGATGGGTGTGGTCAAGGCTTATCGGTTTTTCCTCAGCCCTTGGTTGGGGTCGGCTTGCCGTTTCACGCCCACCTGTTCCCAATATGCTTTGCAAGCGCTGGATCGCCATGGCCCGGCAGCGGGTTCTTATTTGGCTGCCCGGCGTTTGCTGCGTTGTCACCCGGCTTGTGCGGGTGGCCATGATCCCGTACCGGAACAAGCGCCTCGCTTGTTTTCTTTTTCTAAACCCTCGTCGGATTCACCTCGCTCATGAACGATATGCGTCGCACCTTGCTGTGGTCGGTGTTCGCCTTCTCGCTGCTGATGTTGTGGGATGGTTGGTTGCGTCACACCGGTCAACCTTCTTTGTTTGCTCCAGCACCTGTGGTGGCTGAGGCGCCTGCGTCTGGTGCTTCTAGTGCGTCGGGCGTGCCGGCCGCAGCCACAGCGTTGCCAGGTGCAGTGGCTGCTGCTTCGGCGGTTCAAGCTGCGTCTGCACCGGCTGCTGTGCCTCATGAATTGGTGACCATCACCACCGATGTGGTCAAGGCCACGGTCGATTCGCACGGCGGCAGTCTGGTCAAGGTTGAGTTGCTCAAGCATCTGGACCAGGAAGACAAGACCAAGACCATGGTGGTGCTGGACAAGACCGCCACTCACACTTATGTGGCTGAGTCGGGTCTGATTGGTCAAGCGGCCGGTGAGGCTTTGCCCAATCACACGACTGCGTTCACGGTGGTGAGCCAGGGCCGTGAGTTGGCCAATGGTGCTGACACGCTGGAGTTGAAGTTGGAATCGGTGCCAGTCAATGGCGTCAAGCTGGTCAAGACTTATACGTTCAAGCGCGGTGAGTACGCCATTGCTGTCAAGCAAGACGTGGTCAACGCGTCTGCCGCTGCGATCAAGCCTCAGTTGTATTTGCAGCTCGAGCGTGATTCCAGCGCGCCTCAAGCGGCTGAAGGCCCCGCTTTCATGGGCGGTCCAGTGGCTTACACGGGTATGGCCATTTACAACGCCAAGGGCAAGTACCAGAAGGCTGAGTTTGCTGACATCGAATCCAACAAGGTTGAATTTGAGAAGGTAGACGACAGTGGCTGGGTGGCCATGGTGCAGCACCACTTTGCATCGGCCTGGCTGCAAAACGACAAGGTGCAGCGTGAGTTCTATACCAAGAAGGTCGCCACCAACTTGTATGCCACGGGCATGTTGTTCAACCTGGGTGACGTGGCTGCCGGTCAGACCAAGTCATTTGAGAGCACCTTGTTTGTAGGCCCGCAAGAAGAAAACAACTTGAAGGCTTTGGCCCCTGGTCTGGAATATGTGAAGGACTATGGCTGGACGCACATCATGGCTGCGCCGCTGTTTTGGTTGCTGGACAAGTTGCACGGCATGCTGAGCAACTGGGGCTGGGCAATTGTGGCTTTGGTGGTGTTGCTCAAGGCAGCGTTTTATTGGCTGAACGCCAGTGCTTACCGTTCGATGGCCAAGATGAAGGCCTTGAACCCACGCATTCAAGCCATGCGTGAAAGCATGAAGGATGACCCGCAGAAGATGCAGCAGGAAATGCTGAAGATCTACCGCGAAGAGAAGGTCAACCCGATCGGTGGTTGCTTGCCGATCTTGATCCAGATCCCGGTGTTCATTGCTTTGTACTCGGTGTTGTCGTCGTCGGTTGAGATCCGTAACGCACCTTGGATTGGCTGGATCACCGACTTGTCGGTGAAGGACCCATACTTTGTCTTGCCTGCATTGATGACCTTGTCGACTTTGCTGCAAACCTGGTTGAACCCCACGCCACCTGATCCGATTCAGGCCAAGATGATGTGGATCATGCCGCTGTTGTTCAGCGTGATGTTCTTCTTCTTCCCTGCCGGTTTGGTGCTGTACTGGTTCACCAACAACGTGTTGTCGATTGC
>JBDKHX010000292.1:0-3274 GCA_039797415.1 Pseudomonadota bacterium
AGGCCCTGGTGGCCTACATGAAGGACTTTGCAGCAAGCCATGGCTGAGCACTACCAACCTGACGGCCGCCCTGTTGATCAACAACTGGCCGACCTGCGTGTCCGCATTGATTCGGTCGACCAGCAATTGCTGGCGCTGCTGAATCAACGCGCTGGCTTGGCCCAAGCTGTTGGCGAAGTCAAAAAAATTGATGGCTCACCGGTGTTCCGCCCTGATCGCGAAGCACAAGTCATCGATGGCCTGAAAAACCGCAACCCCGGCCCCATCCTGGCTGACAGCATCGCCCCCATCTGGCGCGAAATCATGTCGGCTTGCCGCGCGCTGGAGCGCCGCCAAAAAGTGGCCTTTTTGGGCCCCATCGGCACCTTCACCGAACAAGCTGCGCTGAACTACTTTGGCTCGTCCATTGATCCGCTGGCTTGCCCCAGCTTTGACGAAGTGTTCCGGGCGACGTCGTCCGGCTCGGCTGACTTTGGCGTCATCCCGATCGAAAACTCGACCGAAGGCATCGTGGCCCGTTCGTTGGACTTGCTGCTGCAATCCCGCCTGACCATCGTGGGCGAGACCAGCCTGCTGGTGACCCACAACCTGCTGCGCAAAGAGCCCAGCATGGACAACATCACCGCTGTCTGCGCGCACCCCCAAGCCCTGGCTCAATGCCAAGGCTGGTTGACACAAAACCTGCCCAACGCCGAACGCCGGGCGGTGTCCAGCAACGCAGAAGGCGCCCGTTTGGCCAGCCTGGACCCGACCATTGCAGGCATCGCCAGTGAGCGCGCCGCTTCGCAATACGGTGTGCACGTGGTCCAACGCGCCATTCAGGACGACGCCCACAATCGCACCCGCTTTGTGATCATCACCCAACCAGAGCAGCACAAACCTGCCGCTCCGACGGGCCATGATTGCACCAGCGTGGTCGTATCGGTCGACAACCGCCCTGGCGCTGTGCATGACATGTTGGTGCCACTGAAGCGCCACAATGTGTCCATGAGCCGCCTGGAATCCCGCCCCGCTCGCTCTGGTCAGTGGGAATATTTGTTTTTCATCGACCTGGCCGGCCATCCGGAGCAGGACAATGTGGCAGCCGCCCTGGAAGAACTGCGTCAGCAATGCTCGTTCTTCAAAGTGTTGGGCAGCTACCCATTGGATACGCACTAATTTGCCCTTGAAGGATTTCGCAGGATGTTCAACCAACTCGGCTTGATCGGCTGTGGCCTCATGGGGGGATCGTTCGCCCTGGCCCTGAAAAAGGCCGGCCTGGTCAAACGCGTGGTCGGCTACAGCAAGTCGCCCTCCACCACTGAAAAAGCCAAACGCCTGGGCGTGATCGATGTGGCCGCTGAATCGGCCCTGCTCGCCGTATCGGGCTCGGACATCGTCATCATTGCTGTGCCCGTTGCAGCAACCGAGGCCACCTTCCGTGCCATTCGCCACCTGGTTGGCCCTGGCGTGCTGTTCATGGACGTGGGCAGCACCAAACGCGATGTGGTGGATGCCGCTCGCCGTGTGCTCAAAGAGCGCCTGCCTGCATTCGTGCCTGCTCACCCCATTGCCGGGCGCGAAGTCGCCGGCATCGACCACGCCGATGCGCTGCTGTACCAAGGCCGCAAGGTCATCCTGACGCCGCTTCAGCAAACCGACCCCGTACTGGTTCAAAAAGCCACCGACGTTTGGGCCGCCATTGGCTGCCAGGTGCTCAAGATGACGCCAGAGCATCACGATTCAGCCTTTGCTGCCGTGAGCCACCTGCCTCATCTGCTGGCCTTCGCTTACATGAATGCCCTGGCCGAACAACCCCTGGGGCAAGAATTCCTGTCTTTGGCGGGCCCAGGCTTTCGGGACTTCAGCCGCATCGCAGCCAGCGACCCCACCATCTGGCGCGACATCCTGCTGTCCAACCGCGAAGAGATCCTCAAACAATCGGCTGCTTTCCGCGAAGCGCTGGAGCAGTTGGAGCGCAATATGCGCGACTGGAACGGTAGCCCGCTTCAAAGCCTGATCCAAACCGCATCTGATGCGCGCAGCCAATGGCAGCTGGGCAGCAAACCGCCTGTCAGCCGCTGAAACTGAACTTGCATGTACACGACCGCATTTCTTGACCTGCCCCCCCTGCTTGAAGCCGGTGGCACGGTCCGTCTCCCTGGCTCCAAGAGCATTTCCAATCGCGTCCTGCTGTTGGCTGGCCTGAGTGAAGGCACCACGGTCGTCCACGACCTGCTGGCCTCCGACGACACCCGCGTGATGCTCGAATCCCTGCGCACCTTGGGTTGCGAGATTCAGCAAAACGGCGACACGGTTCACATCACCGGCCTGGCTGGCAAACTGGCCGTGCTCAAGGCTGAGCTCTTTTTGGGCAACGCTGGCACCGCCATGCGCCCACTGACCGCTGCATTGGCGGTTTTGTCTGCCACCCAGGGCGGCATTTTTGAGCTGAGCGGCATCCCCCGCATGCACGAACGCCCGATTGGCGACCTGGTAGACGCCCTGCGCCCCCTGGGCTGCGACATCGAATGCTTCGGGAAAGAAGGCTACCCACCCCTGCGCCTGCGCGGCGGCAAGCTGAATCTGACCGCCCCGATCCGGGTCCGTGGCGACGTGTCCAGCCAGTTCCTGACCGCCTTGCTGCTGGCCTTGCCACTGGTGTCACAAGACCGCGCCCTGACCATTGAAGTCGAAGGCGAACTGATCTCCAAGCCCTACATCGAGATCACACTCAACCTGCTGGCACGCTTTGGCATCCACATCGAGCGCCAGGGCTGGGAACGCTTCATCATCCCGCAAGGCTGCCGTTATCAGTCGCCCGGCGAGATTCACATCGAAGCGGACGCATCCTCTGCGTCGTACTTCATCGCGGCGGGCGCCATTGCCGGCTTCAACACCCCCGTGCGAGTCGAAGGGGTAGGCGCAGCCTCCATTCAGGGCGACATCCGTTTTGTCGATGCCGCCCAAGCCATGGGCGCCCATGTGACCAGTGGCCCCAATTGGCTGGAAATCCGCCGCGGCACATGGCCCCTGAAGGCCGTGAACATGGACTGCAACCACATCCCGGATGCAGCCATGACCCTGGCTGTGATGGCCCTGTATGCCGAAGGCACCACGCGCCTGAGCAACATTGCCAGCTGGCGCGTGAAAGAAACCGATCGCATTGCCGCCATGGCCTGCGAGTTGCGCAAACTCGGCGCCACCGTGGTGGAAGGGCAAGACTTCATTGAAGTCACGCCCCCAACAGGCGCCTGGCAACACGGCAGCATCCACACCTACGACGACCATCGCA
>JBDKHX010000293.1:0-5665 GCA_039797415.1 Pseudomonadota bacterium
CCAAAGAAGGCCGAGCCACTGTCTGGACGCGTCTTTCCGGTGATCACATCCATCATGGTGGTTTTGCCGGCACCGTTGGGGCCGATGATGCAGCGCATCTCACCGACAGAGATATCCAGGCTCAACTTGTTGAGGGCTTTGAAGCCGTCGAAGCTGACTTCGATGTCGTCCAAGTACAGGATCGAACCGTGGGTGACGTCGAGCTTACCGGCTTCGACAACACGTCCGTAGGCTGCCTCCCGACCGCCGAATTCACCGGAGGTGTCAGGCAAACCTTTGGCTTTGTTCAGGGCTTGGGTACCCGCGTCCATCAGATCAGGCGTCATGCTTTCACCTCAGCGTTTTTATTGAGCAACTTCTTGACACCACCCACGATGCCGTCTGGCAGGAACAAGGTCACAGCAATGAACAGTGCGCCCAGGAAGTACAGCCAGAACTCGGGGAAAGCCACTGTGAACCAGCTCTTGGCTCCGTTGACAAAGAAGGCGCCGATGATGGGGCCGATCAGCGTTGCACGCCCCCCCACTGCGGTCCAGATGGCGATCTCGATGCCAGCAGCAGCGGACATTTCACTGGGGTTGATGATGCCGACTTGAGGCACATACAGCGCACCCGCAATGCCGCACATGACCGCAGACAAAGTCCAGATGGCCAGTTTGTAAGCCAGTGGGTTGTAGCCGCAGAACATGACGCGGTTTTCAGCATCACGGATGGCTTGCAGCACACGACCGAACTTGGTGTTGACCAACCAACGCGCCATCAGGAAGAAACCGATCAAGGTCAAGCCCGTGATGATGAACAGCACCATGCGAGTCGAAGGCTGCGCAATCGGGATGTCCAAAATGCGCTTGAAGTCTGTGAAGCCGTTGTTGCCACCAAAGCCCGTTTCATTGCGGAAGAACAGCAACATCGCGGCATAGGTCATTGCTTGGGTGATGATCGAGAAGTACACCCCCTTGATGCGTGAGCGGAAGGCAAAGAAGCCAAACACGAAGGCAATCACGCCTGGCACCAACACCACCAAAAGCATCTGGGCGATGAACGATTCACTGAAGGTCCAGTGCCAGGGCACGGTCTTCCAGTCCAGAAAGACCATGAAGTCAGGCAAGTCGCTCTTGTAGCTGCCGTCACGACCAATCTGGCGCATCAGGTACATGCCCATGGCATAACCACCCAAGGCAAAGAACAAGCCGTGTCCCAAGGACAAGATACCGGTGTAGCCCCAGATCAGGTCCATGGCCAGCGCACAGATGGCGTAGCACATGATCTTGGCGATCAATGACAAGGCGTAGTCCGACAAATGGAACACCGAGTCAGCTGGCACCAGCAGGTTCAAGATCGGTGCCAGGGCAGTGACCACGATCACCGCCAACAACACCATTGACCAGCCCTTTGTCCCCAGGGCACTTCGGGGAACCGTCACAGCGGACGGCATGGAAGAAGTCATCACAGCACTCATGTTGTTTCCTTATTGCGGTGCTCAGGCTTCGGCACTGCGGCCCTTCATGGCGAACAGACCTTGTGGACGCTTTTGGATGAAGATCACCACGATGACCAGCACCATGATCTTGGCCAGCACCGCACCCGCCCAACCTTCGATGAACTTGTTGATCAGACCCAGGCCCAGTGCGGCGTAGACGGTGCCGGCAATTTGCCCCACACCACCGAGCACCACGACCATGAACGAGTCGACGATGTAGTTCTGGCCCAGGTCTGGTCCCACGTTACCGATCTGGGACAAGGCACAACCCGCCAGGCCAGCGATGCCTGCGCCCAAGGAGAAGGCCATCGTGTCGACCTTGGCGGTGTTGACCCCCATGCACGACGCCATGGGGCGGTTTTGGGTGACGCTGCGGACAAACAAGCCCATGCGTGTTTTGGCAATCAGCAAGGTCATGCCCACCAGCACCAAGGCAGCGAAAGCGATGATGGCGAGGCGGTTGTAAGGCAGGGTCAGGTTGCTCAGCACATCAAAGCCACCGGACATCCAGTTGGGGTTTTCAACCTGCACGTTCTGGGCACCAAATACGGTGCGCACCAGTTGCATCAAGACCAGGCTGACGCCCCACGAAGCCAGCAAAGTCTCCAGTGGGCGGCCATACAAAAAGCGGAACACCGTGCGTTCCAGCACAGCGCCCACCAGGGCAGCAGCGAGGAAGGATGCGGGTACGGCCAACAAGATGTACCAGTCAAAAGCGCCTGGCAAGTATTGGCGGAACAAGTTCTGAACCACAAAGGTGGCGTAGGCGCCGATCATCATCAGCTCGCCGTGAGCCATGTTGATCACACCCATCAAACCGTAGGTGATGGCCAGCCCCAAAGCAGCCAGCAACAAAATCGAACCCAGGCTGATGCCGGTGAACACCACACCAGCATGCTCGCCCCATTTCAAGGTCCGTGTCACTTCGTCCAGAGCCGCGCGCAAGGCACTCTGCACCGCAGGGTCGCTTTCAGCGCCGTCCTGCAAGCGTTCCATCAACAAAGCACGCGAATCAGGGCTGGCGTCATCGGCCAGCGCCTTGGCCGCTTCGATTCGTTTGGCAGGGTCCTGTGCACCCAGCAAGGCTTTGTTGCGCACTGCCTTCAAGCGCTTGATCAACGCTGCATCCGATTCCGTGCTCAAAGCCTTGTCAATCACCGGCAGCTTGGATTCATCAGCGGCATTGGCCAGCGATTCAATCGCCTCAGCGCGCACACTGACCTCGGGCGAGGTCAATTTACCGGCTGCCAAGGCCGCTTCAATCTCAACGCTCATGCGGTTGTTGTTGACCACATCTTCGGCGTCAGCCGGCAAGGTGGCAGCTTGTCCTGTGACGGCATCCTGAGCCTGCCCGTCATCGGCGATCACGTAGACCTTGGTGCCCGACACCTTCACAGCATCGTTCATCAGCGCTTGCAGCAAAGGGGTCAAAGCTGGGTCACCCTTCGGTGCCAGCTTTTGCAGCGCTGCAATGCGGGCGTCATTGTCGCCACCAGAAATCGAATACGCCTCTTCGGCGGTCAGGGCATGGGCTGCAGGCGCCATCGCGCTCAGGGCCACACAGGCGGCCAGACCCACTTTACTCAGCCAGGATGTTGTTGTCACAGGCATGTCCTGCTCAAGAGTTGATGCTTCAAAAAAGAGAGCCCGCCGTTAGGAAAGCGGGCTCTCATGGCTCAGTCAAGCCAGATCACTTGCCTTCAGGCTCGCCCTTCTTCTTGTCGTTGCCGGCAATGAAGGGGCTCCATGGTTCAGCCTTGACAGGGCCTGGGGTCTTCCAGACCACCTTGAAGCCTTGACTTCACCGATGAACACAGGCTTGTGCAAGTGGTGGTTCTTTTCATCCATCTTGGACATGAAGCCGCCAGGTGCTGGGAAGGTTTGGCCAGCCATGGCTGCGATCACCTTATCGGTATCGGTGGAGCCAGCCTTCTTCACAGCTTGAGCCCACATGTTGATACCGATGTAGGTTGCTTCCATCGGGTCGTTGGTCAAAGGCTTGTCCTTATGGCCAGCGATGTTCTTGGCCTTGGCATAGGCAGACCACTTCTTGATGAACTCAGCGTTGGTTGGGTTCTTGATGGACATGAAGTAGTTCCAGGCAGCCAGGTGGCCAACCAGAGGCTTGGTGTCCACACCACGCAGTTCTTCTTCACCCACCGAGAAGGCCACCACTGGCACGTCCTTGGCCTTCAAGCCTTGGTTACCCAGTTCCTTGTAGAAAGGCACGTTGGAGTCACCGTTGATGGTGGACACCACGGCCGTCTTCTTGCCTTCAGAAGCGAACTTCTTGATCTTGGCGATGATGGTTTGGTAGTCGGAGTGACCGAATGGGGTGTACTCCTCCATGATGTCGGCATCAGCCACGCCCTTGGACTTCAGGAATGCGCGCAGGATTTTGTTGGTGGTACGTGGGTAAACGTAGTCAGTACCCAGCAACACGAAACGCTTGGCTGTGCCACCGTCCTTGCTCATCAGGTATTCCACCGCAGGGATGGCTTGCTGGTTAGGCGCAGCGCCTGTGTAGAACACGTTCTTTTCCAGCTCTTCACCTTCGTACTGAACGGGGTAGAACAGCAGACCATTATTTTCTTTGTAGACAGGCAACACCGACTTACGCGACACCGATGTCCAGCAACCGAAGGTCACGGCAACTTTGTCTTGTGTCAGCAGTTGCTTGGCTTTTTCTGCAAACAGAGGCCAGTTAGATGCGGGGTCAACCACCACAGGCTCGAGCTTCTTGCCCAGCACACCACCCTTGGCGTTGATCTCGTCAATCGCCATCAAAACGGTGTCCTTCAACACGGTTTCAGAGATGGCCATGGTGCCGGACAGCGAGTGCAACACGCCAACCTTGATGGTATCGGCGGCTTGCGCCATGCTGCTGAAGGCCAGACCGGCGACGCCCAGTGAGACAGCAGTTAACGCGGCGGACAGGGAGGCTGTGGCGCTACGACGAGAAATGTTCATTTGGGCTTGCTCCTGTAGGAGTTGAGGTTGAACGCTGAAACTTTTGGTTTGGGTCCGATTTGTGTATCGGATGAGTTCAGTGTGCCCAGATGCCCCAAATCGGTGAATACGCCATGTGGCGTATCGCGGTGTGCGAGACTCTCACCCGTGACTGATTTGCCCCGCCTTCACCAAAACCGCCAGACTGTGTCTTTGAGTCTCGACACCTCGCTGATCCAAAGCGTGATGCTTCTAGACAATCCGACTGAACTGGTGCTTGATTACACCCGCACGATGATGGGATGCCTTCTGCTGTGTCCGGCCCCAGTCTCAGCACTGATGATTGGCCTGGGCGGCGGATCCATCCCGAAGTATTGCCATGCGCATAACCCCACGCTGGACATCACCGTGGTGGAGATCAACCCGGAAGTCATCGCCCTGCGAGACGACTTCATGATCCCGTCAGACGATGCGCGGTTTCGGATTGTGTGCGCCGATGGCGCAGCGTATGTGAAAACCCCGCCTCAACGCTATGACCTGATCATGGTGGATGGCTATGACGGGCAAGGTTTGCCCGATGCCTTGTGCAGCCGGTCGTTTTACCAGCACTGCAAGAACGCACTGTCAGACAACGGATTACTGGTGCTGAATCTGCAAGCGGATACGTCCCAGTGTCGACAACTGCTGAGCCGACTGAACAAGCTGTTCGAGGGGCAAGTGCTGTCCATCGAATCGGACGAGGGCGGCAACGACATCCTGTTTGCCAGTTCGCCTCAAACCTTGGCAGCCAGCCAAGCGAGCTTCAGCACCCGATGGGCTGCACTCGATCCCATCCATCAACAAACACTGGCTGTGTGCTCAACGCGGATCGAACGGGCCCTACGGCGCATGCCCACCAGCGCTTAAACCTCGGAGCTGTCGCCCTCATGCGGGGTGAACAGCACCAAATGACCTTCGACTGAAAACGAGCCGCTACCGAAAGTGCGGCGCAACGCCCTCACCGTTTGTCCAAAGGCCAGGTCCACCGCCCCTTGTATTCCCACCCCCACGTCTACCCGAGCCTTGTCAAACAAGGCCAATTATTTGAGGAGTGCTGCGTGACGTTGCGCCAAAACCGCCAAGGTGTGCTGCGTATGCACCAAGGTGGCCTCCGCACGGGCCAAAAGTGTGGCCTGAGCGGACTGTTTTTTCAAATGCAGGATCAGTTTATTGAGGTCATCGACCTCGTGGCGACGC
>JBDKHX010000294.1:0-3272 GCA_039797415.1 Pseudomonadota bacterium
AAAAGGCCATGGAGTCAGGCGCGATCAAAAAGGCAGGTAAACATGCCGCAGCCGTGCGCGTGGTGCTGGACGATGGCACCGAATACCCATTGGAAGGCAAGCTGCTGTTTCAAGACCTGAGCGTGGACCCCAGCTCCGGCCAAGTCTCCTTGCGCGCCGAGTTGCCCAACCCCAAGGGCCAATTGCTGCCGGGCATGTATGTCCGTGTCCGTCTGGAGCAAGCGCAAGTGGAGGGCGGTCTGCTGTTGCCGCAGCAAGCCGTGACCCGTGGCAGTCAAGGTGACATCGTCATGGTGGTGGATGCCGAAGGCAAGGTGTCTCCGCGTCCGATCAAGCTGGGTGGAGCGCGTGGCAACCAGTGGGTGGTGCTGGGCGGCTTGAAGGCCGGCGAGCAGGTCATGGTGGATGGCTTCCAGAAAATGATGAACCCCAAAGCCCCTGTGAAGGCCGTGCCGTGGACCCCATCCACGCCAGGTGCTTCGCGCTGAGAGGAGCCGCCCCATGTCTCGTTTCTTCATCGACAGGCCCATCTTCGCCTGGGTGATTGCGTTGTTCATCCTCGTCTTTGGCGGGGTGGCCATCAGCAAGTTGCCCATTGCGCAATACCCAACGGTGGCGCCGCCATCGGTGGTCATCAGTGCGACCTATCCGGGCGCCTCGGCCAAGACATTGGACGAAAGCGTCATCAGCGTCATCGAGCAAGAGCTCAACGGCTCGCCCGGCTTGGCCTATATGGAATCGGTCAGCCAGGCCAATGGCACAGGCTCGATCACCGTCACGTTTGAGACCGGCACCAACATCGACCTGGCCCAGGTGGATGTGCAAAACCGTTTGTCTCGCGCGGCACCACGCTTGCCAGCTGCCGTGACGCAGCAAGGCGTCAAGGTCGACAAGTCACGCAGCAACGTGCTGATGTTCGTGATGCTGTCGTCCACCAACCCGGCGTATGACCCCGTGGCTTTGGGTGACTACGCCTCTCGCAACGTCCTGCCCGAATTGCAACGTGTGGCCGGTATTGGTCAGGTGCAATTGTTTGGTACGGAAAGAGCCATGCGCATCTGGGTGGACCCAGCCAAGCTGGTGTCATACGGCTTGAACCTGTCTGATGTCAACGCAGCCATCAAAGCCCAAAATGCCTTGGTGCCAGCGGGTGCCTTGGGTGAGCGTCCCAACCTGATCGACCAGACCATGACCGCGACCGTTGTGGTCAACGGCCAGTTGGAGAACACCCAGCAGTTTGGCAACATCGTGCTGCGCGCCAAGACAGATGGCTCGACAGTGCGCTTGAAGGATGTTGCTCGCCTGGAGTTGGGCGCGCAAGCCTACGGCACCTACGCGCGTCTGAATGGCAAGCCTGCATTGGGCATGAGCGTTCAACTCTCGCCCACCGGCAATGCTCTGGAATCGGCCAAGCTGGTCAAGGCGCGCATGGCTGAGTTGAAGAAGTACTTCCCGCAAGGTGTGGATTACTCCTTCCCGTATGACACCTCGGGCTTCATTCAGATCTCAATCAGCCAAGTGGTCGAGACCTTGGTGGAAGCCGTGGTGCTGGTGTTCCTGGTGATGTATCTGTTCTTGCAGAACATTCGCTACACCTTGATCCCGACCTTGGTGGTGCCCGTTGCGCTGCTGGGCACCTTTGGGGTGATGCTGTCTGCTGGCTTTTCCATCAACGTGCTAACCATGTTCGGCATGGTGCTCGCCATCGGTATCCTGGTGGACGATGCCATCGTGGTGGTTGAAAACGTCGAGCGACTGATGGCCCAAGAAGGCTTGTCGCCTTACGCGGCCACCAAAAAGGCCATGGGTCAGATCAGTGGCGCCATCATCGGTATCACCGTGGTGCTGGTGTCCGTGTTCATCCCGATGGCCTTTTTTGCAGGCTCGGTGGGCAACATCTATCGCCAGTTCTCCTTGTCGATGGTCGCGTCCATGTTGTTCTCGGCCTTCTTGGCCCTGTCTTTGACACCGGCTTTGTGCGCCACTTTGCTCAAGCCCGTGCCGCATGACCACCATGAAAAGGGCGGCTTCTTTGGCTGGTTCAACCGCTTCTTCACTTCCACCACGCACGGTTACGAAAGCCTGGCTGCCAAGCTCGTGCGCCGTGGTGGCCGCGTGCTGATCGTCTACGTGTTGATCGTGGGCGTGGTGGGCTGGATGTATGTGCGCATGCCTTCGGCCTTCTTGCCCAATGAGGACCAGGGCAACCTGATCGTCAACGTGCAGTTGCCTCCTGGCGCGACGGCACCACGTACCGAGGCCGTGATCTCGCAGGTGGAGGACTACTTCATGAAGCAACCCGAGGTGAAATCGGTTGTGGGTGTGGTGGGCTTCAGCTTCTCGGGTACAGGCCAAAACGCGGCCCTGGGTTTTGTGACCTTGAAAGACTTTGATCAACGCAAGGGCGAAGCGCATTCATCGCAGGCTGTGGCCAAGCGTGCGTTCGGTGCTTTGATGGGCGTCCGTGATGCCTTCATTTACCCCCTCAATCCGCCCCCGATTCGTGAATTGGGCAATGCGACCGGCTTCTCGCTGCGCTTGCAAGACCGCGCCGGTTTGGGCCACGATGCCCTGCTGACAGCGCGCAATCAGCTCCTGGGCATGGTGCGTGAAAGCAAGGTCGTGACAGGCGTGCGGCCTGACGGTCTGGAAGATGCTCCCCAGTTGCAACTGGACATCGACCGCGACAAGGCCTATGCCCTGGGCGTGAGCTTCGATGGTTTGAGCAGCACCCTGTCAACGGCCTTGGGCTCGTCATACATCAATGACTTCCCCAACCAGGCCCGTTTGCAGCGCGTGGTGGTGCAGGCCGATGCCCAGGCGCGCATGCAGCCCGAGCAGATCTTGCAGCTCAATGTGGTCAACAACCAAGGTCAGCCGGTACCACTGTCAGCCTTTGTCACGACCCGTTGGGTGACGGGGCAAATGCAGGCGGTGCGCTACAACGGTTACCCCGCCATGCGTTTGGCTGGCGATGCGGCCCCTGGTTCGTCCACCGGCCAGGCCATGGCCGAGATGGAGGCTTTGGCCGCCAAGCTGCCACCCGGCATCGGTATTGAATGGACGGGCCTGTCGCGTGAAGAGCAACTGTCGGGCTCACAAGCCACAACCTTGCTGGTGTTCTCACTGCTGGCGGTGTTCTTGTGCCTGGCTGCTTTGTACGAAAGCTGGTCCATCCCGTTTGCGGTGATGCTGGTGGTGCCGCTGGGTGTGTTGGGCTCGCTGCTGGGCGCCAACATCCGTGACTTGCCCAACGATGTGTTCTTCAAGGT
>JBDKHX010000295.1:0-3253 GCA_039797415.1 Pseudomonadota bacterium
GGGGGGCAGGGCAGTGAGGCGATGGATGTGGGCGCCACCATGCTCAAGATTGCCAAGATGCTGCTGTTGCCTTTTGCCTTGGGACACCTGTCTCGCCCTTGGCTGCTGCCGCTGTTTACGCGCATCAAGCCGGTCACCAATGTGTTTGACCGTTGGGTGATCGTGTTGTTGGTGTGGTCCGCGTTTTCGGACTCGGTGGCCGATGGCCTGTGGAGCCGCCACGGTGCGGGTTTGCTGGTGCAGACCGTGCTGGGCGCAGCATTGTTTTTGCTGCCGACCTTGTGGGTGAGCCGCTGGGTGGCGCGCAAATTGGCGTTTGATACCGAAGACGAAATCGTGGCCGTGTTTTGTGGGTCCAAAAAAACCATGGCTTCTGGCATGCCCATGGCCAAGTTGTTGTTTGGTGGTTCTGCCGCGATGGGGGTTTTGATCCTGCCCATCATGGTCTATCACCAGATCCAGATGTTTGTCTGCACGGTGCTGGCGCGTCGTTACGCGGCCCGATCATGAGCGGGCACCAACTGCTGGACTACAACCCGCCGCCTGACGAGGGGCTGGACCTGTTGTGGTCAGATGACCATGTCTTGATCGTCAACAAGCCCAGTGGTTTGCTGAGTGTGCCGGGCCGGGGAGACGCCTATGGCGATTGCATGGCGGCCCGCGTGCAGGCACGCTTTGCGGATGCCTTGATCGTGCATCGTCTGGACATGGACACCTCAGGGCTGCTGTTGCTGGCCCGTGGCAAAGACATGCAGCGTCAGTTCAGTGACCTGTTTTTGCACCGCCAGATCGACAAGCGATACGTGGCGGTCGTGCATGGCTTGATGCCGCAGGACGAAGGCTTGGTCGATTTGCCCTTGATCACAGACTGGCCCAATCGCCCCAGGCAAAAGGTTGATCACGAGATCGGCAAGCCGTCTCAAACTCGCTATGTGGTGGTGCAGCGCGATGAACAAGCCCAAACCACGCGGGTGGAGTTGGAGCCGATCACTGGCCGTTCCCACCAGTTGCGGGTGCACATGCTGGCTTTGGGACATCCCATTGTGGATGACCCGCTTTATGCGCAGGGCTTGCCAGGCCCAAACACTGGACGGGTGTCTCGGTTGATGCTGCATGCGGCGCGACTGAACCTGCAGCACCCGGTGACAGGTGCGAGCATGAACATAGACTGCCCCGTGCCGTTTTGACCAATCGGGCAGCTAATCCGCCCCCTTCATTTGGGGTGTGGGGCAAAAGGTGGCAAAATCGACCGTTTTGATGATCTGGGTCGACGTGCCTTACCCTGGCGCGAGGAAGGCCCTCCGTAACCATGAGCGCAGTCGTCATCAGCGGGACCGGTCTGTACCAGCCCCCTCACACCATCACCAACGCCGAACTGGTCGAAGCCTTCAACGCCTATGTTGATCGCCAAAACGCCCAGAACGCCGCTCAAATTGAAGCGGGTGAGCGCGAGCCTCTGGCTCACTCCAGCGTTGAATTCATTGAAAAAGCATCTGGCATCAAGCAACGCTACGTGATGGACAAGTCCGGCGTGCTGGATCCTGCCCGCATGTACCCTCGTTTCACGCCCCGCGCTGACGACGAGCTGTCCATGATGGCCGAGATCGCGGTCGATGCTTGCCGTAAAGCCATGGCTGCGGCAGGCAAAAAGCCCGAAGACATCGATTCCGTCATCTGCGGTGCATCCAACATGCAGCGCGCCTACCCCGCGGTGGCCGTGGAAATCCAGCAAGCACTGGGCATCAACGGTTACGGCTTTGACATGAACGTGGCCTGCTCGACCGCCACCTTCGCGCTGGAACAAGCCGTCAACGCCATCCGCGCAGGCTCGGCCAAGTGCGTGCTGGTCGTCAACCCTGAAATCACCTCGGCCCACCAGGAATGGCGTGACCGTGACTGCCATTTCATCTTCGGTGACGTGGCCACGGCCACCATCGTGGAACGTGCTGACACCGCGACATCGGCTGACCAGTGGGAAGTGCTGGGCACCAAGTTGGCGACCCAGTTCTCCAACAACATCCGCAACAACTTCGGTTTCATGAACCGTTGTGAAGACACGGACCCGAACGCCCGCGACAAAACATTCCGCCAAGAAGGCCGCAAGGTGTTCAAGGAAGTGGTGCCGATTGCTGCCGCCCACATCGAAAGCCAATTGACATCCCTGTCGATCGAGCCCACACAAGTGCGTCGCTATTGGTTGCACCAAGCCAACCAAAGCATGAACCAGCTGGTGGTCAAGCGTTTGATCGGTGGCGAAGCCACGGCCGACGTCGCCCCGTTGATCCTGGACGAATACGCCAACACCTCGTCTGCTGGCGTGGTCATCGCCTTCCACACGCACCATGCCGACATGGCCAAGGGTGATGTGGGTGTGTTGTGCTCCTTCGGTGCCGGCTACTCTGTTGGCAGCGTGGTGATTCGCAAGATCTGATCTCCTGATGCGTCTGCAAGACGTGAAAACGGCCCGTCTGGCTTACCAGCGGGCCGTTTTGTCCATCTGAACTTGATACCTCCTATGAGCGGCGACTTCACCTTTTACTGGCACGACTACGAAACCTTTGGCAAATCGCCCAGGCGGGATCGCCCATCGCAGTTTGCAGGCGTACGCACGGATGTCAATTTGAACGAGATTGGCGAGCCGCTGATGCAGTATTGCCAGCCGCCTCGCGATTACCTGCCCGAGCCTGAGGCCTGCTTGCTCACCGGCATCCTGCCCCAGACCTGTCAGGAACAAGGCATCCCGGAACATACTTTTGCCGATGCCATTGAGCGTGAACTGGCCCAGCCCGGCACCGTGGGTGTGGGATACAACACCATCCGCTTTGACGATGAGGTGACCCGCCACATGTTCTGGCGTAACCTGATCGATCCCTATGCGCGCGAATGGCAAAACGGCTGCGGCCGTTGGGATTTGCTGGATGTGGTGCGCTGCACCTGGGCACTGCGGCCTGAGGGTATCAACTGGCCCAAACATGAAGACGGCCGCCCATCGTTCAAGCTGGAGCACCTCACTGTGGCCAATGGCTTGACGCACGAAGCGGCGCACGATGCCTTGTCGGACGTGCGCGCCACCATCGCGCTGGCCCGCTTGATCAAACAAGCCCAGCCCAAACTGTGGGACTTTTGCTTGAAGCTACGCAAAAAGGATGCTGTGCTCAACGAAATGGGTGTGGGTCGGCCCTTCATCCACATTTCAGGCATGTATGGCGTCGAGCGTGGTTGCATGGCCTTGGTGTGGCCCTTGGCACCGCAC
>JBDKHX010000296.1:0-3249 GCA_039797415.1 Pseudomonadota bacterium
GTTTGCTGTGCGGCGATGTCGTTTTGCATGGCTTGCAGACCCGAGATGGTGCCCATCAGGTAGGCCAGTTCATCGAAGTCACGGCCGAAGTCAGGGCAGTTGGTGCCGTATTTGAAGAAGTACTTTTGTTCCAACTTGGTTTGCATGCGCTGGAAGGCCAGGTATTGACGTTGAGCGGTCAATGCCAGCAGGCGCTTTTGAGCGATGCGGGCGTCTTGGGCTTCGTCAGAGCGCTTGTCGCGTGAGGCGCGCAGGTAGCGCAATTCTTCTTTGACCGCTTGGGCGTCAGAGCACACGCCACCAGCCGACAGCATCACGGTTTCCATCAGCGACGGGTCGCCGTGGAAGGCACGCATGGCGCTGACCAACGGTGCGTTGACGTAGGAGAAGTTGCAAGCCATGTCAACGTCGCCGATTTCCATGACCTTGGGCGTGATCTTTTGTTCGAAGATCTTGAGAACAACCCCAGTACCCGCAGACTCAATTGCAGCGCAGCCCCCCAGAGTCAAAGCAGAAACGGCCATGGCGGTGGCAGTCAATATACGGGTCATCCGGGAAATCATCAAAAGCTCTCCAGCAAGGTCATGAACGGTTATCAACCTGATGATTCAGGCTGATAACGCACGTGGAAAAGGAGTGGACCCAATCGGGTTCACTAATTGCAGAAATTCTAGTCGTCGAGGTGATTTCCCCCTTTGACGGAAACCCTAGGGCTTACCCCCCGAAAACGGTGTCCTGAAAATAAAAAGGCCCGTCTGGTGACGGGCCTTTTTGCGACGGTTTTTTCGTCGTCACAGAATATTAACGAATGGGTTTGAAACGCACGCGTTTTGGACGCGCGCCTTCTTCGCCCAAACGTTTCTTCTTGTCGGCTTCATATTCTTGATAGTTGCCGTCGTAGAAGAACCATTGCGAGTCGCCTTCACACGCCAGGATGTGTGTGCAGATGCGATCGAGGAACCAGCGATCGTGGGAGATGATCATGGCGCTGCCGGCAAACTCCAGCAGGGCGTCTTCCAGGGCGCGCAGGGTTTCAACGTCCAAGTCGTTGGATGGTTCGTCCAGCATCAGAACGTTGCCGCCCTGGGCCAGGGTCTTGGCCAGGTGCAGGCGGCCACGTTCACCACCGGACAGGTTGCCAACCAGCTTTTGCTGGTCGTTGCCCTTGAAGTTGAAGCGACCGATATAGGCGCGCGATGGCATCACGAACTTGCCCACGGTGATGTTGTCCAAGCCGCCTGAAACGTCTTGCCAGACGGTTTTGCTGCCGTCCAGGCCTTCACGGCTTTGGTCGACGAAGGCCAGTTGCGCGGTCTTGCCGATGGCGACTTCACCACTGTCTGGTTGCTCGACGCCTTGGATCATGCGGAACAGGGTCGATTTACCGGCGCCGTTGGGGCCGATGATGCCGACGATGGCGCCAGCAGGGACCTTGAAGGACAGGTTGTCGATCAGGCAGCGATCACCGAAGGACTTGGTGACGTTCTTGAACTCAATGACTTCATTACCCAGGCGCTCGGCCACAGGAATGAAGATTTCATTGGTTTCATTGCGCTTTTGGTATTCGACGTCGCTCAACTCTTCAAAGCGTGCCAGGCGGGCCTTGCTCTTGGCTTGGCGGCCCTTGGTGTTCTTGCGAACCCATTCCAGTTCTTGCTTCAGTGCTTTGGCGCGTGCGTCTTCAGTCTTTTGCTCGGCTTCCAGGCGCTTTTCCTTGGCTTCCAGCCAGTCGGAGTAGTTGCCCTTGTATGGGTGGCCTGCGCCGCGGTCCAGTTCGAGGATCCATTCGGCAGCGTTGTCCAGGAAGTAGCGATCGTGGGTGATGGCCACCACGGTGCCAGAGAAGCGGCTGAGGAACTGTTCCAGCCAATCCACGGATTCGGCGTCCAAGTGGTTGGTGGGTTCGTCAAGCAGCAGCATGTCAGGCTTGGACAGCAGCAGGCGGCACAGGGCTACGCGACGCTTTTCACCGCCGGACAGGTTGCCAATGATGGCGTCCCAAGCTGGCAGGCGCAGCGCGTCGGCAGCCAGTTCCAGTTGCAGGTCGGTGTTTTCAGAGCCGCCGGCAGCGATGATGGCTTCCAGCTCGCCTTGTTCTGCGGCCAATGCGTCGAAGTCAGCGTCTTCTTCAGCGTAAGCGGCGTAGACCTCATCGAGGCGCTTCTTGGCAGCCAGGACGCCGCCAATGCCTTCTTCAACGGCTTCGCGGACGGTCTGGTCTGGGTTCATCACCGGTTCCTGGGGCAGGTAACCGATCTTGATGCCGGGCATCGGGACGGCTTCGCCCTCGATGTCCTTGTCCACGCCTGCCATGATCTTGAGGAAGGTGGACTTACCGGAGCCGTTCACGCCAAGTACACCGATTTTGGCGCCCGGGAAAAAGCTCAGGGTGATGTCTTTGAGGATTTGGCGCTTCGGGGGGACGATCTTCCCGACGCGGTTCATGGTGAAAACGTACTGGGCCATGGAGGGGCAGCCTTGACTAGAGATGGTCTTGCGACAAACCTCGTATTCTATCTGCCCCTACTTGTCAGAAAGCGCGCCTTGCGTTTTTAAGCGCGTCAGCCAATCCACGATTTTTTCGACAGGGGCGTGAAGTGCCAGTTGTTTGCGCCTGCCGGTGGCGCCGCGCAGTAGTTCAACCGTGGCCAGGGTCAGTCCGGTTTCATCGGCGATCCATCGACGCAATGCTTCGTTGGCGGCGCCATCTACTGGTGGCGCATTCAGTCGCACGCGCAGTGCGCCATCGTGCCAACCCACCACTTCTGTTTTCTTGGCATTGGGCGAGACGCTGATATCCAGCACGATGTGTTGCTTGGGTTTGCCGGCATCAGCCAGGCGAAGGCATGGCCAGTCCAGCGTCAATGTCAATGCCAAACCGTTGTCTGTCGGTGCTTGGGTGGACTTGGTGCGAGGTGATGCCATGCGCAGGTGACTTGGGGCAAATCTGTTGAAAACGAAAAAGCCCGACCGGGGTCGGGCTTTGAAGGTACCAGAAAGAAACTGGTATCAGGGCTTGTTGCCTGTTGGGAAAGGCCATGCGGCTTGTGGGCTCAGCGTGGTCTTTGCCGCAGGGGCAGCAGGCTTTTTGGCAGCAGGAGCAGGTGCCGCAGGGGCAGGCTTGGCTGGAGCCTTTTTAGCAGAAGCCTTTTTGGCTGCAGGCTTCTTAGGAGCTGCGGCTTTCTTGGCTGGAGCGGCTGCCTTCTTAGGAGCTGCGGCCTTTTTGGCTGGAGCGGCTGCCTTCTTAGG
>JBDKHX010000297.1:0-3246 GCA_039797415.1 Pseudomonadota bacterium
TTGGCACCGGCCAATGTTTCTTCCATTGTGGTGGACGAAGAGCGTCACGCCATGGATGTGGTCGTGGACGAAGAGAATCTGGCGATTGCGATTGGCCGTGGTGGACAAAACGTACGTCTTGCCTCCGACCTGACGGGTTGGAAGATCAACATCATGGACGCGGTCGAATCCGCTGCCAAGGCTGATTCCGAAGCTGGCGAAGTTCGTTCCCTGTTCATGGAGCGTCTCGATGTGGACGAGGAAATCGCTGATCTCCTGATTGAAGAAGGCTTCACCAGCCTCGAGCAAGTGGCCTATGTGCCCTTGGAAGAGATGCTGGAAATCGAAAGCCTGGATGAAGAAACGGTTCAAGAACTGCGCGCACGTGCCAAAAACGCCTTGCTGACGATGGAAATCGCCCGTGAAGAAGATGTGGAAGAGCTTTCTCTGGAACTGCGCGATCTGGAAGGTATGACCCCCGAGATCGTGAGCAAGTTGGCGGATGCAGGCATTCACAACCGTGACGATTTGGCTGATCTTGCTGTCGACGAGTTGACCGATATTACGGGGCAAAGTGAGGATGACGCCAAGGCCATGATCCTGAAAGCGCGCGAACACTGGTTCGCGGGCAATGCTTCTTAAGCGAGTCACTCCCATGACTTCCTAGGTTTTTCGATGATCACGCGGTGCATTCACCGCGGGGTCGCCATCAAAGGTTTCTAAAAGATATGTCAAGTACGACCGTTGCCGAGTTTGCTGTAGAGCTCAA
Source organism: Pseudomonadota bacterium (assembly GCA_039797415.1). Classification (GTDB taxonomy): domain Bacteria; phylum Pseudomonadota; class Gammaproteobacteria; order Burkholderiales; family Burkholderiaceae_C; genus Aquabacterium. The sequence goes on from JBDKHX010000297.1 coordinate 749, forward strand.
AAAATCCACCGACACCCTGTTGGAGCAGTTGCGCTCTGCTGGGGTGCAGAAAACATCGGCTGCCGATGTTTTGACCGATGGCGACAAGCACAGCCTGTTGAACTATCTGAAGAGCAGCCACGGCACGGAAAATCCGGAGCGCAAAAAAATTACTTTGGTCAAGCGCCAGACCACCGAGATCAAACAGGCCGATGCGACTGGCAAGGCGCGCACCATTCAGGTGGAAGTTCGCAAAAAGCGGACCTTTGTGCGTCGCGATGATGCAGATCAGGCGCCCGAAGCGGCAGCGGAGCCCGTAGTTCCGTCCGTTCCTGCGATCGAGCAGGCGGAGTTGGAGCGTCGTGAGGAAGAGGCGCGCCGCCAAGCGGAGCTCATTCGCCGCCAAGAAGAAGAGTTGGTGCAGCGTCGCATGGAGCGCGAAGAGCAAGAGGCCAAGGCGCGTGCTGCTGAGGCGCAGGAAGCTGAACGTGCGGCGGCCCAGGAAGCTGCCGAAAAACTGGCCAAGGCACAGAAGGCTGTACAGCCGATTCCCGGAGAACGGGCTTCGGCCGCTCAGGAAGCGTTGGAGCAAGCGCAGGAGAAAGTGCAGGCAGACGCCAAGGCTACCAAGCTTGCTGCTGAAAAAGCAGCGGCCGAAAAAGCCTTGTTGGAATCGAAGGCTCGGGCCGCCGAAGAGCAGGCCAGAGCGGCTGAGTTGAGCGAGCGCCGCCGTAAAGCGGAAGAAGAGGCTGCGGCCATTCGCCAAATGATGTCTGGGCCCGCGAAGAAAGCGCCCCCACCCCCCAAAAAGGAAGAGCCCAAAGTAGAGGCCAAGAAAGGTACGCTGCACAAACCCGCAGCGGGTACCACTGCGGCCAAACCCGCCAAGAGTTTTGGATCTGACGCCACTCCAGCAGCGGGCGCAGGCGCAGGTGCAGGCAAAGAAGTCAAGTCTTCCAAGTTGTCCAGCAGTTGGGCCGGTGAGCCCGGCAAGAAAAAGGGTATTCCTACTCGTGGGGGCGACGCTGCGGGTGCCAACAATCGCGGTAACTGGCGCGCTGGCCCGAAAGGCAAGCGCCATGGAGAGCGCGATGACCACGGACGCGGAAACGTAGCGCCCGCGGAGGCTCGTGTAATTGAGGTCCACGTGCCTGAAACCATTACCGTGGCCGAGTTGGCACACAAGATGGCGATCAAGGCGTCGGAAGTGATCAAACAGCTCATGAAGCTGGGACAGATGGTCACCATCAACCAGCCTCTGGACCAGGACACCGCCATGATTGTGGTGGAAGAGTTGGGGCACAAGGCGATTGTTGCGGCACTGGACGATCCGGAAGCCTTTACCGACGAAGAAGTGTCCGGACAAGATGCTGAGGCGCTTTCTCGTGCACCTGTGGTGACTGTGATGGGCCACGTGGACCACGGTAAAACATCGTTGTTGGACTACATTCGCCGTGCCAAGGTGGCTGCGGGTGAAGCTGGTGGTATTACCCAGCATATTGGTGCCTACCATGTGGAAACTCCGCGCGGCATGGTGTCCTTCCTCGACACCCCCGGACACGAGGCATTTACCGCCATGCGTGCCCGTGGTGCCAAGGCGACCGACATCGTCATTCTGGTGGTGGCTGCAGACGACGGCGTCATGCCCCAGACCAAGGAAGCAGTCAAGCACGCGAAGGCGGCTGGCGTTCCTATCGTGGTCGCCATTACCAAGTCCGACAAACCAGACGCCAATCCGGAACGCGTGAAGCAGGAATTGGTCGTTGAAGAAGTGGTTCCGGAAGAATACGGTGGCGACTCGCCGTTTGTGGCTGTTTCCTCCAAAACCGGTATGGGCATTGATGCGCTGCTGGAGCAGGTGCTGCTGCAGGCCGAAGTGCTGGAACTCAAGGCACCGGTCGATGCGATGGCCAAGGGCTTGGTCATTGAAGCCAAGCTCGACAAGGGCCGCGGCCCAGTGGCCACGGTGTTGGTCCAGTCCGGTACCCTGAAGGCAGGCGACGTGGTGCTAGCGGGCCAGACCTATGGCCGTGTGCGCGCCATGCTGGACGAGAACGGTCGCAAGATCGAATCTGCAGGACCGTCCATTCCGGTGGAAATCCAGGGTCTGACCGAAGTGCCCCAGGCCGGCGACGAATTCATGGTGCTGACCGACGAGCGCCGTGCGCGCGAAATCGCCACCTACCGCGCCGGCAAGTTCCGCAACACCAAGCTGGCCAAGCAGCAGGCCGCCAAGCTGGAGAACATGTTCTCCGACATGACGGCGGGCGAAGTGAAGATGCTGCCCATCATCGTCAAGGCCGATGTGCAGGGTTCGCAGGAAGCGCTTTCGCAGTCTCTGCTCAAGCTCTCGACCGACGAGGTCAAGGTGCAGCTGGTGTACGCCGGTGTGGGTGGTATCAGCGAGTCCGACATCAACCTGGCGATTGCGTCCAAGGCCATCGTGATCGGTTTCAATGTGCGGGCCGACGCCGGTGCGCGCAAGCTCGCCGAGGCCAACGATGTTGACCTGCATTACT
>JBDKHX010000298.1:0-3614 GCA_039797415.1 Pseudomonadota bacterium
GCTTATTTTTTGAGCAGCATTTTGTTGAATGAAATCAATCACTTAACACGATTTTTCAATCGTGTGACATTGTCGCGTTGCAGCAATGTGAGGGCCTGGAGGGTGTGGACTAGCCGCACAATCGGGTCTTGCCAAAGTCTTGATTTTTGGGCACGCATGTCTGCATGCCTCAGTGAGTTGGAAACATGAGTAACTGGATGTCTTCTGTTCGACCGACGGCCCGTGTGTGGGGGGTGTCGGCTTTGGTCCAGGCCATTGCTGACAGTTTGACGTCGCGGTTTCCATCGGTTGTGGTGCGGGGTGAGATCAGTGGCTTCACCCGAGCCTCAAGCGGCCATGGCTACTTCACGTTGAAGGATGTAGAGGCCCGTGGCAATTTGTCTGTCTATGAAGCCCGTGGCGAATTGCAGATGATTGTCGAGGGCTTGACTCGCGCAGGTGCTGGGGCCTTGTTTGAGCAGTTCTTGCGTCTCAAGGCCAAGCTGGAGTCTGAAGGGCTGTTTGACGCAGACCGCAAGCGGCCCCTTGCGGCTTATCCCAAGCGAGTGGCAGTGGTCACGTCTTTGGCGGCCGCGGCTTTGCAGGATGTGCTGACCGCTTTGAGGCGGCGGGCGCCCCATGTGGAGGTGTTTGTATCGCCTTGCTCTGTACAAGGGGCGGAGGCGCCCGCGCAGATCGTGCAGGCCTTGAATGAGGTGCAGTTTTTGCATCGCTCTGGCCATGTGATTGATACGGTCATCGTGTGCCGTGGCGGTGGCTCGTTGGAGGACTTGTGGGCTTTCAACGATGAGCGTGTGGTCCGGGCGATTGCCGCATCGACGATCCCGGTCGTCTCTGGCGTCGGGCACGAAACAGATTTCACTTTGACCGATTTTGTGTCTGACCTGCGGGCGCCGACGCCAACCGCAGCGGCTGAGTTGGTTTGTCGCGATCGAGAAGATTTGCTCGGCGATCTGGATGACATGGCGCGCACTTTTGATTACAGATTGCGTCGGCGATTGGATGGTGCAGCGCAGACCCTGGATCAACTGGCGACGCGCTTGCGTGCGCCTGCTCAGGTTTTGTCCGGGCATCAGCAAAAGTTGTCGGTGTTGGCGCATCGCCTGGATGAGGCAGGACGAATTCGTTGTCGTTGGGAGCGCCAAGCCCTACCGGGTCTGCAGCAGCGCCTGGAGCGTGCTGTTGCGCAACGCTTGCAACGTCAGGCGGTCGGTCTGGATGGCCTGGTTGCGCGACTGGAAAGCGTCAATCCGCAACGGGTGTTGGAGCGTGGTTATGCCTGGATCAGCACTGAGCAAGGGCAGCCGATTGTGTCCGTGACCCAAGTGGCGGCGCAGTCGGCCATCAAGGCCGTTTTGGCTGATGGGCAGTTGGATCTGACGGTGGCGGCGGTTCATGCTGCACCGTCCAAACAGTCGCGCAAGAGGTAATGTTGCGTGGGTGAGGGCGCGCAATTCCCTTGCAAACGCTTTGGACTTTTGTTGCGTTGGATCAAAAGCTACGGGTGACATGCCTACAATCGGCCTCGAACGTTTTTACACGTCCCCATACAACCCAACAGGAAAAGCACCATGGCACACACGCTTCCAGCCCTGCCGTTTGCGCAAGACGCACTGGCACCTCACATCTCGGCTGAGACTTTTGAGTACCACTACGGCAAGCACCATCAGGCTTACGTGACCAACCTGAACAACCTGATCCCGGGCACCGAGTTCGAGAACATGGCCCTGGAAGACATCATCAAGAAGTCCAGCGGCGGTGTTTACAACAACGCAGCCCAGATCTGGAACCACACCTTCTTCTGGAGCTCGCTCAAGCCTAACGGCGGTGGTGCTCCAACGGGCAAGTTGGCTGATGCCATCAACGCCAAGTGGGGCAGCTTTGACGCCTTCAAAGAAGCTTTCACCAAGTCTGCTGTGGGCAACTTTGGTTCCAGCTGGACTTGGTTGGTCAAGAAGGCTGACGGCACCGTTGACATCGTCAATACTGGCGCTGCTGGTACTCCTTTGACCACTGGCGACACCGCTTTGCTGACCATCGACCTGTGGGAGCACGCCTACTACATCGACTACCGCAATGCCCGCCCCAAGTTCGTGGAAACCTTCCTGAACCATTTGGCCAACTGGGACTTCGCTGCGAAGAACTTCGGCTGATCCAACAAGCGGCTTGCTGCCGCTGCGTTGTTTTTGCGCACCAAGCCGGGCTTTGCCCGGCTTTTTCTTTGAGCGCTCGCCTTGCTGGCCGCATTCAATATTTGTTGAGATAACAGGAATCCGCGCTGGATCGTGGCATTTGTTCACATCCGGTGATACAGTGGTATCGGTTTTTATCGGCCCTTCCCGTCGCCCTTGCTGGAGTTGCTCTCCAAGCAGTCAGCAAGGCGGGTCGCAATCCGCCAACCGGTCAAGCCGTGTCGCGGAAGGTTTTCAACCAGCCAATGTCCCGGCAGACCCGGGAGTGAGGTAAGCGAAATGATGCAGCAGTTCAGGTCGAACTCGTACCTGTTCGGGGGCAATGCCCCATACGTAGAAGAGTTGTACGAGGCCTATCTCGACAACCCAGGGTCCGTCCCAGATAACTGGCGTTCCTACTTCGACGCACTCCAGAACGTTCCAGCAACTGACGGCACTGACCACCGAGATGTGGCCCACGCACCCGTTGTTGAATCGTTTGCCCAACGTGCCAAGGCCAATGCCTTCATGGTCAAGACCAGCTCAGCTGATCTGGCTGTGGCGCGTAAACAGGTGCACGTGCAATCGTTGATTGCTGCCTATCGCTTCCTCGGTTCTCGCTGGGCGGATTTGGATCCGCTCAAGCGCCAAGAACGCCCCAAGATTCCAGAGTTGGAGCCAGCGTTTTACGACCTGAGCGAGTCCGACATGGACATCACGTTCAGTGCCACGAACACCTACTTCACCAAGGCAGAGCACATGACTCTGCGCGACATTCTGCAAGCATTGCGTGAAACGTATTGCGGCAGCATCGGTGCGGAGTACATGCACATCACCGACCCGACTGAAAAGCGTTGGTGGCAGGAACACTTGGAAAGCATTCGCTCCAAGCCCACCTACAGCGTTGAGCAAAAGAAGCACATCCTGGATCGCCTGACGGCGGCTGAAGGTCTTGAGCGCTTCTTGCACACCAAGTATGTGGGGCAAAAGCGCTTCTCGCTTGAAGGTGGCGAAAGCTTCATCGCCGCGATGGACGAGTTGATCCAGCGCGCTGGTGAAAAGGGCGTTCAAGAGATCGTGATCGGCATGGCCCACCGCGGTCGGTTGAACGTGCTGGTCAACACCCTGGGTAAACAGCCCAAGGATCTGTTCTCTGAGTTCGACCACACTGCGCCCGAGGATCTGCCATCGGGTGACGTGAAGTATCACCAAGGCTTCTCCAGCGACGTGTCCACCCCTGGCGGGCCAGTGCAGGTGCACGGTGACGCTGCGTTTGCCGGTCAAGGTGTGGTCATGGAGACGCTGGCTTTGGCCCAAACCCGTGGTTATTACACGGGCGGCACCGTGCACATCGTGATCAACAACCAGATCGGTTTCACGACCTCTGACCCACGCGATAGCCGCTCGACGCTGTATTGCTCGGACGTGGTCAAGATGATCGAA
>JBDKHX010000299.1:0-3237 GCA_039797415.1 Pseudomonadota bacterium
GGCATGTGCTCGGCCAAGTTGGCACGGGTGGCATCGATCACGTCATACACCTGCTGCGACAACATACGCCGAATGGTGTCAAACAACAGTCGACGGCCTTTGGCATGCGGATACTCTTGCAGCGTCGCATCCCGAAAGCGTACAAACAAGGGCACGGCTTCCAGTTGATCCATCGTGATCAAACCGGATCGCACGCCATCGTCGATGTCGTGGGCGTTGTATGCAATCTCATCGGCCAGGTTGCACAGTTGGGCTTCCAGGCTGGGCTGCGTGCCATCCAAAAATCGGCGGCCTACACCGTTGGGCTCGGTTTGCTCTAACTGTTCGGCGTTGTTGCGCGAGCAATGCTTGAGCACCCCTTCGCGTGTTTCAAACGCGAGGTTCAAGCCATTGAAGGGCAGATAACGCTCTTCCAGTTCATCGACCACGCGCAACGATTGCAAGTTGTGCTCAAAGCCGCCATGGCCTTGCATGCATTCGTTCAAAACGTCTTGCCCAGCATGACCAAACGGGGTGTGGCCCAAGTCATGGGCCAGTGCCACCGCTTCAACCAGGTCTTCGTTCAGGCCCAAAGATCGCGCGATGGATCGGCCCAATTGAGCCACTTCCAAAGAATGCGTGAGCCGCGTTCGAAACAAGTCACCCTCATGGTTGAGGAACACCTGCGTCTTGTAGACCAAACGCCGGAACGCCGTGCTGTGCACGATGCGATCGCGGTCGCGTTGGAATTCGCTGCGGGTGGGGGCAGGCGGTTCAGAGTGGCGCCGCCCACGCGTTTGATCAGGATGACTGGCGTAGGGGGCTAACCACATGGTGTTTGGATTGGGTCGGTTTAGCGGGTGTGTGCCGCAATGACTGCGCGGACCAAGGCGTCTGGCGCCGCTTGCGTTTGGGCTTGCCCCAGTGGGCCGACCAATACAAAGCGAATCTCGCCAGCTTCGGCCTTTTTGTCGACCTGCATCAGTTCGATGTAGCGGTCTGCGCCCAGGTTGGGGCCCACCACTGGCAATCCTGTGCGCTCAATCAAGCGGCGAATGCGTTCAAACGTGGTGGTGTCAATCAAGCCCATACGGGCAGACAGATCCGTGGCCATCACCATGCCGCAGCCCACAGCCTCACCGTGCAACCATTGGCCGTAACCCATGCCCGCCTCAATGGCGTGGCCGAATGTGTGGCCGTAGTTCAAGATGGCGCGCAAGCCAGACTCTTTTTCGTCCTGGCCCACCACCCAAGCTTTGATCTCGCAAGAGCGCTTGACGGCGTGCGTCAACGCTGCGCGATCACGAGCCAGCAGGGCGTCCAGGTTGTCTTCCAGCCAGGTCAGGAAATCGGCGTCAGCAATCGGGCCGTATTTGATGACCTCTGCCAAGCCGGCCAGCAATTCGCGTTGGGGCAGCGTGTCCAGGGTGTCCAGATCACAGATCACGCGCTGCGGTTGGTAGAACGCGCCGATCATGTTTTTGCCGGCAGGGTGGTTGATCGCGGTCTTGCCGCCCACGCTGGAGTCGACCTGCGCCAACAGCGTCGTGGGGATCTGAACAAATGGCACACCACGCATGTAGCAGGCTGCAGCAAATCCAGTCATGTCACCCACAACGCCACCACCCAGTGCGTACAGCACGGTCTTGCGGTCGCAGGCGGATTCGAGCAACTTGGTGAACACCTGGTTCAGTGCAGGCCAGTCTTTGTAGGCTTCGCCATCAGGCAATTCGACATCCAGCACGTTCTTGTGGTGGGCTGAAATGGCTTGCTTGAGCTTGGCGGTGTACAGCGGGCCCACCGTGGTGTTGGTGACGATCAGCGCCGTTGACGATTTGGGCAAGCCAGCAAATCGGGCGGGATCGGTCAACAAACCTTGGCCAATCAGGATGTCATAGCTGCGATCACCCAGATCAATGGCAACCGTTGCAGAAACCTGTGAGGACGATGCGGTAGGGGATGGGGTCGATGCCATGAGCGCTGTGCCAGCCTGGGTTTGGCCCCTAGCCTTCGCGTAAGCAGGGGTCCCAGCCGCGATGCATGGGGCATCAAAGAGAGAGAATGAGGTGACGAGCCTGAACCCCGGCACTGGCGGCTAACGGTTAGGGCTGCTTCGTTCCCGATCTGACCCGGTTGGCCGCGCCTCCATGCGGGGAGGCCCGTCAAAACGGATTCTAAACCAAGCTGGCGCTTTCTTCTTGCTCGGCCAACCAATCATTCAGTTTTGCCAGGGTTGGGGGCAAATGTGTGTCGATGGCATCCAGCGCGGCGCTGATGTCAGAAGGGGTGCCTTGGGTGCAGGCGTCTTCCAGTGCGGCGGCCAATTTGGACAGCTCACCAAAGCCCAGGTTGGCTGAGGTGCCTTTCAGTGCGTGGGCATTGCGTCTGGCCTGATCAGCGTCCACAGGTAAGGTGGCTTTGAACTGCTCGACAAAGTCTTGTTGAGACTGCGCGAATTTGCCCAATATCTTGATCAGGATTTTTTCCTTGCCGCCACATCTGAGCAAAGCCATGTTCAGGTCTGCGCCAGCCAATGGCGGCAGTGACGAAGCCGGTGCGGTCGGAGTGGCGGCGGATGCGTCTGAGGTGGTTGCTGGTGTCATGGATTGAGCGGCGTCTGGTGCGGGGTTCAAACTCTTTGGACGATCTTGTGTCGCGCGTATGCGAGCTTTATCCAGCACGACGCGAACCATTTGTTCCGGGTCAATCGGCTTGGTCAGGTGACTGACCATGCCCGCATCAAAGCACCGCTGACGCTCATCTGGTAGCGCGTGTGCAGTCAAGGCGATGACGGGCAATTGGGGAGCCATGACCTGGAGTTTTCGCGTCGCTGTCATGCCATCCATGACGGGCATTTGGACGTCCATCAGCACAACATCAAAGTAATCAGGCCCGTGCTTTTGAACTTGTTCCAAAGCATCTGCGCCATGAACGGCAAACACCGTTTCTGCGCCGTCAGCTTCGAGCAAGCTCAACAGGATGTCACGGTTAACGTCCACATCGTCCACCGCCAAGATGCGCATGCCTTTCAGTGGGTCTTTCAGGTGTTGTGCTGCGGTAGGGGATATCGTCGCGGCGGCAGGTTGTTCGCTGATGATTTGCGGCACCGTTAGAGTGAAGATCGACCCGATGCCAGGGGTGCTGACGACGGTGATGTCTCCACCCATGAGTCGAGCCAATTGGCGGCTGATGGTCAAGCCCAGGCCGGTTCCACCAAACTGGCGTGTGGTTGATGTGTCTGCTTGTTCAAACGGGCTG
>JBDKHX010000300.1:0-3234 GCA_039797415.1 Pseudomonadota bacterium
GCAACACGCAAGCCAGCTGCCAAAAAGGCTGCTCCTAAAGCTCCTGCCGCAACGCAAGCTGCTGCAGCACCTAAGGCTGTCAAGCCAGCCGCCAAGCGCGTGGCTGTCAAGAAGGCTGCCAAGTAATCATTGTCTGGAGATCTGTTCATGACCACTACCACTCTGGCCGGCACCGTTGCCACACAAGCCAATGTGTACTTTGACGGCAAGTGCGTGTCGCACACCGTGACTTTGGCCGATGGCGTTCGCAAGTCTGTTGGCGTGATCCTGCCTGCTACCTTGACCTTCAACACCGGCGCACCTGAAATCATGGAAACCGTTGCTGGCAAGGCCACCATCAAGCTGGCTGGTTCCGACGAATGGAAGACTTACGCCGCAGGCGAAAGCTTCAACGTGCCAGGCAATTCGTCATTCGAGATCAAAGTCGAAGGCGAGCCTTACCACTACATCTGCCACTTCGGTTGATGTGTGTCCGCTGGTGATTTATTCACCAGCTAGAACGAAAAAGCCGCTCAATCGAGCGGCTTTTTTTGTTCGAACGATCAGCCGCTCAAACCACCACAGGCTCAGGCTCCAGCCGGATGCCAAAGCGCCCGTAAACGCTTTCCTGAATGGCGCGGGCGAGGGTAACCACCTCAGCGCCGCTGGCGCCTCCACGGTTGACCAGCACCAGGGCTTGTTTGTCATAGACCCCGGCGCGGCCAATGGACTTGCCCTTCCAGCCGCAGGCGTCAATCATCCAGCCTGCTGCCAGTTTGAACGAGCCATCGGTCAAAGGGTAATGCACGATCTCGGGGTCGCGCCCGATGATGTCGCGGCACTGTTCTGCGGTCACCACGGGGTTTTTGAAGAAGCTGCCCGCATTGCCGATCACGGCCGGGTCGGGCAACTTGGCTCGCCTCACTTCGCAGATCCAGTCAAAAATCTGGCGTGCATCGGGTTGGTGCTTGCCGCTCTCATTCATCTTGCGCTCCAGCTCCAGATAGCCCGTCACGGGTTGCCAAGGCCGTGGCAGGCGCAAGCGCACCTTGGTGATCACGCTTTTGCCCGCCAGGTGTTGCTTGAAGACGCTGTCGCGGTAGCCAAAGCGGCATTGATCGGCTGTCAGCGTCACCATGCGGCCCGTGATCATGTCGACCGCATCCAGCGATTCCAGTCGGTCTTTCAACTCAATTCCGTAGGCACCAATGTTTTGAACGGGGGCCGCACCCACCGTGCCGGGGATCAGCGCCATGTTCTCCAGACCCGGTAATCCTTGGTCCAAAGTCCAAGCTACGGTATCGTGCCAGGTTTCGCCCGCACCAATTTCCACAATCCAGGCGTCGTCGCGCGTTTCAATCAGTTGGCGGCCCTTGATTTCCACCTTGATCACACAAGCCTGGATGTCTTGGGTCAATACCAGATTGGAGCCGCCTCCCAAGATGAACTTGGGCGCGCGGCCCAATTCCGGGTCGTTGACGATCTGGCGCACTTGGGCCTCCGACTGAACGCGGACCAGTATCTGGGCCGCTGCGGACAGGCCAAAAGTGTTGAAAGCGCGAAGGTTTGCGCCTCGCTCGACGTCAAGTGGTTGGTGCATGGCAGAATTTTCGCAGACACAAAGGAGAATTTGATGCCCAGTTTTGACGCCGTATTGGATCCCAGCATGGTTGAAGTGCGTAATGCCGTCGACCAGACCACCAAAGAAATCGGCACGCGCTTCGATTTCAAGGGCACCAGTGCCGAGATCGAGTTCAAAGAAAAGGACAAACAGATCATCGTCACCGGTGACAGCGACTTCCAGCTTGATCAAGTTCGCGACATTTTGAACAACAAGCTGACCAAGCGCGGCGTCGATGCGCGCTTTCTGGACGTCGGCAAGGTCGAAAAAATCGGGGGCGACAAGGTCAAGCAAGTGATCACGATCAAGGCCGGTATTGAATCGGACTTGTCCAAAAAGATCCAGAAGGTGATCAAGGACAGCAAGATCAAGGTGACAGCCAGCATCCAGGGCGACACCGTGCGCGTCACAGGTGGCAAGCGCGATGATTTGCAAACCACCATGGCCCTGTTGAAGAAAGAAATCACGGAAGCACCGTTGTCGTTCAACAATTTCCGCGATTGATCGGAGCCAACTGGCGCTAGTCTGGGAGGCATGAAGCTTCCAAATCTCGCATTCGTGGCTGCCGCTGTTCTGGGTTGGGCCTCTTTCTCATCCCAGGCGCAAAGCGTCGCCATGACAGGCGGCATGGGCAGCAAAGCCCTGCTGGTTGTCAACGGCGGGGCACCCAAGGCCCTGGCCGCCGGTGAGACGCATCAAGGCGTCAAAGTCGTCAGCGTGTCTGCGGACCAGACGGTGGTCGAGGTGTCTGGCAAACGTCAGACGGTGCCGCTGGGCGGTGCCCCCGTCAGCATTGGCGGCGGTTTGGGTGGTGCACAAGGCACATCCATCGTGTTGACGGCAGGCTCAGGTGGGCACTTTGTGGCCTCCGGAGCGGTCAACGGTCGCTCGGTTCAGTTTTTGGTTGATACCGGTGCCACTTCGGTGGCCATGGGGGCCGATGAGGCCAGGCGCTTGGGCATCCAGTTTGAAAAGGGGCAACGGATGCAGTCCAGCACGGCCAATGGCGTGGTGGCGGCATTTCGTGTCAGCCTGACCTCGGTACGCATTCAGGATGTCGAGGTATTCAACGTCGATGCCACCGTGCTGCCTCAAAGCATGCCCTACATCTTGCTGGGCAACTCGTTTTTGACGCGCTTTCAAATGATGCGTGAAAACGAAACTCTGACTTTGACCAAGCGGTTTTGATCCGGTTCGATCCGTTCGCCGTTCAAGCGGCGGCAGATTGCTCCCACTCCAGGTCATTGCGTAGAGGGGGGCTGCCACTGTTTTGAGCGCGGTAGTGCGCAGCAGATGCCAGCAGGCTTAACTCTACCGGGTCATGTGCGCTGGTCATGGCCATTTCATCGCCAAAGTGATCTTTGAGGATGCGCAGCCTGCGTTGATTGGCCAAACGCTGGTTGTTGTCTTCAGCCAGCAAAGTTTGCATCCACTTCAAGCCAATCGGGCAGGTTGGCTCAGCATCGATCTCGCCACGGTAGAAGTAGGCATCGCCACAGTGCAGCAGCCAACCCCCATCCGTTTTAACGGCGACGCCGCTGTGGCCTCGGGTGTGGCCTACCAAGGGAACCAGCAACACCTCGTCATCGGTGCCGGGCAACGCACGCACCGCATTCATGCCGAACCATCGGTCA
>JBDKHX010000301.1:0-3231 GCA_039797415.1 Pseudomonadota bacterium
GAAGCGCGTCTTGGCGCCGTCTGCGCTGTTGCTCACGGCCTTGAGGCGGTCGCCATCCAGGCTGCGCACGCCACGGCCCTTCATCTGCTCGTAATAGCCTTTGCTGCGCACGTCGCGCATGAACAGCAGCACTTCCAGCGGCTTCACATCGGTGCCGGTGGCAATCATGTCCACCGTCACGGCAATGCGCGGGTTGTAGTCATTGCGAAAGCTCGACAGCACGCCCTCGGCGTCCTTCTCGCTGTAGGTCACCTTGCGGCAAAAGGCGTTGCCCTGGCCATAGACCTCGCGCACGATGTTGATGATGTCGTCGGCGTGGCTGTCGGTCTTGGCAAAGATCAGCGTCTTGGGCGTTTCCTTGCGGGTGGGGAAGATCTGCGTTTCCACGGCCGTCTTCATGGCCTGGATCACCTGGCGGATCTGGCTGGGGTTGACCACCGATCGGTCCAGCTCTTTGCCGGTGTAGGCGGTGTCGTCTTCGGCCTCGGCCCAGCGCTTTTTGCGGGTCTGGCGGTCGCGGTGGTCCACCCATTCCTTGGCCTTGACCTCGGCACCTTTCTGGGTGATCTCGGTCTGGATCTCGTACACGTCATAGCCCACGTTGACGCCATCGGCCACCGATTGCTCGTAGGTGTACTCGGCCACGATGTTCTCGTTGAAAAAGCCGAAGGTGCGCTTGTCGGGCGTGGCGGTCAGGCCGATCAGGCTGGCATCAAAGTAGTCGAGCACCTGCTTCCACAGGTTGTAGATGCTGCGGTGGCATTCGTCGATGATGATGAAGTCGAAGGTCTCGATCGGCACAGCCGGGCTGTAGCGAACGAACTTTTCTTGGGCTTTGGTTTGCTGCACTTCGTTGAGCGAGACATCTTCAGCGGACTCGTCAATGGGCTCACCCGACAGGATCGAGTACATGCGCTGGATGGTGCTGATGCACACCTGCGAGTGCGGGTCGATGGTGGGTGAGGCCAGGCGTTGCACGTTGTAGAGCTCGGTGAACTTGCGGCCATCGTCGGGCGGCGTGTAGGCCATGAACTCCTGGTGCGCCTGTTTGCCCAGGTTGCGGGTGTCCACCAGAAACAAAATGCGCTTGGCACCACCGAACTTGAGCAGGCGGTAGATCGAGGTGATGGCCGTGAAGGTCTTGCCGGCACCCGTGGCCATGTGCACCAGCGCGCGTGGCTTGTTCAGGGCCAGCGATTTTTCAAGGCCGGTGACGGCGCTGATCTGGCAATCGCGCAGGTTCTCGGCTGGCAGCGCGGGCATTTGCTCGGCCAGGCGACGGCGCAGGGTGTCTGGCTGGGCTGACCAAGTGGCCAGCGTTTCGGGCTTGAAGAAGTGGAAGATCTCGCGGGAGCGTGGTGCTGGGTCGGCGTTGTCGGTGAACCGGATGATCTGGCCCGTGGCCTCAAACAAAAAGCGCAGGGGCGCCTTGTCCTTGCGCCATTTCAGGTTGGCGGTGGCGTAGCGCTCGGTTTGGCTTTCTGTCGCGGTGAGGTTTTCGCCTGCGGTGTCCTTTTTCGCCTCGATGACACCCACGGCGTTGCGGTTGACGAATAGGACGTAGTCGGCCGGCCCCGAGTCGGTCGGGAACTCCCGCACCGCCACACCCAGACTGGCGCCCAGGTTGATGGCCTTCATGTCTTGAACAGACCAACCTGCGGTCACCAATCGTTCATCGATGGTCTGGCGTGCTTTGGCTTCTGGTGTCATGTGCTGCGCCCCCCTCATCTTGAGCGGGTCTATCGCCCGTATTGCCTGACTGGCGTTCGAAATTGGCTCAAGTCTACAAGAGTGGGCTTGGGGGGGCATTCACCGCAGCGCTGAGGACAACGGTGTGCGTGTCATTAAGCCAGTCCGAGCAGACCCCAACCTGAGTCGTGCATCGGGTCCAGCATGGGCTCGGTGTCATACGGATGGTGCACTTCGACGCGATTGCGCCCCCGACGTTTGGCCCTGTAAAGGGCTGCATCCGCTTGCAGCAGCATGCCGTGCACATGTTCATGCTCGTCCGGGTGCCATTGCACGGCGCCGATGCTGACGGTGGCATGCAAGGTGTGTTTGCCGCTGCGGATGGGGGTCAGGCTCAAGGTGGCCCGAATCCGATCCAGCGCAATCAATGAATCCTCCAGCGAGGTGCTGGTCAGGATCACGGCAAACTCTTCACCACCAATGCGGGATGGGGTGTCTGAATCTCTCAAAGTCTGGCGCAGGATGTCAGCCAGCACACGCAAGACTTCGTCGCCCGCACTGTGGCCATAGGTGTCATTGATCTGCTTGAAGTTGTCCAGATCCAGCAGCGCAATGGTCATCGGGTTGCCATAGCGACGGGTTTGCAGCAGGCAGGTTTCAGCCACGTCAAAAAAGTGCCGGCGGTTGGGCAGGCCGGTCAGCGTGTCCTCGGTTGCCAGGCGCAGCCATTCCTGCTCGGCTTCCATGCGCGCTTCTTCTTGTTTGCGGGCGTGGATCAGGGTGGCCAAGGTCGATGCCAGAGGGGCCAGCAGATCCAGCAGGTTCGGGTCAAAGGCGTGTTCACTGTTGCCCAGGCCGATCAGGCCCACGACTTCGTGATCAAACCGGATGGGGATGCCCAAAAAATTGCGCAGGGGCGGCACCCCTTCAGGCCAGATTTGCTGCACGCCGTGCTGCATGCCATCTTGCACCAGCATGGTTTCATTGGATGTCACCACGCGGCCGAACAAGTTGTTCAGGTCAAAGTACTCCCGCGCAGGCGTTGTCGCAATGGGGGACGAGGCGTCTTGCGACATGGTGGGCACGAACAGGTACGGTGAGCCCTGGTCGGTTTGACGCATGATGCCGATCACCCCGAATTGGCATTCGCTCAAGCGCAGCAGCGGTTCAAACAAGGATTCGCAGGCGTCCTTGATGTCGTGGTTCAGCAAGAAGGTGGCTTGGGCCTCATTGATCAGGTCCAGCAACTGGCGCTGCTTTTGTTGCAGCACTTCACGGCGCTTTTGCTCGGTGATGTCGCGCAGGGTGCCCACCACCCGCTTGGGGCGCCCTCGTTGGTCTCGCTCAACCAATTTGCCGTAGCTTTGTACCCAGATGTCATGGCCCGCCTGGTGGCGAATCCGATACTCGATGGAGATGATGTCGCTGACGCCTTTGAGGTAGACCTTGGTCGCCTCCACGATCTTGTGGCGGTCGTCGGGGTGGACCAAATCGAGCCACGAATCAACCGTGGTTTGGGTGACCTCATCGTGGTCAAACCCC
>JBDKHX010000302.1:0-4951 GCA_039797415.1 Pseudomonadota bacterium
GGATTCGGGCTCCAAGCCCATCGTGCGCGCCAAGGGGCCTACCTTGGCCAGACAACGCACCCAAGGCAGAGGCACACGACCATAAGGTGAGCGCACACCTTGCGCTTGTGCCAGGGTCCGCATGGTCGTCAGCAGATCCGGCGTACGAGAATCCAACAACAAGTGCTCTGTGACCGATTCCGTCGACGGACGAGCCAGCAGTGCCACCACATAAGCCGACACATAGCCAGCAGACACCAACGGTACCCGGTGATGGCGCCCACCGGGAACCAAGGGCGACTTGCCCTGCGCCAACTGGCTGAGCAGCTGCGCAACCGCAGAAGATTCCGGTACTTCAGGTGAGGCCATGTCACCCAGCACCGTCGCAGGATGAATGAAACTCACGGGGCACCCCATACGCAGTGCCTCCTCCCTCATGAGCCAATACGATCTCAGCTTGCTGGCCTCATAGACACCCGTCTTTGCGACCACACGGGACCAATCGACCTCCGCCACGGCGGGGCGCAGCGCCAAGTCCAAACCCAAGGCTTTCATGTGGGGCTGATGCTGACTCATGTAGCCAATGGGCATGACAAATTGAGTCATCCGGGGCCAAGTCCATGCTTGTTGCCACAGGCTCAACGGCGCTTGCACATTGGCTTGTTCGGCCTCGTCGGGGTCGAGTTTCCAGCCCCATAACGCAGCCATGTGGACCACAGATTCGATGTCCTGTGTCCACGCCATGCGATCGGGCGGCTCGTGCAACCAGCCATGTGGACCACAGATTCGATGTCCTGTGTCCACGCCATGCGATCGGGCGGCTCGTGCAACCAACCCCAGTGGGGCGCAGACAGGTCGCCCGCGACACTGACGATGTCGGCATTCGTCACACCTTTGGTGTGGAGCCATGCTCGCAGGTCCGCCTCCTGAGCAAGCGGTCTGCGTAAAACCAGGGTCACAGCCCGGCCACGCTGCACCAACGCCAACAACAACCGGCGACCAATCTGGCCTGTGGCTCCGGTTAACAAAACTCTCCCTGTACCTGTGGGGATCGATGTCATGTGCTGCTCCTTGATTGAATCAAGCGCGCAGGCTAAAGTCTGGAGTCCACTCCAGAGTCAAGCATCATGAAGATTGGCGAGCTGGCCGCGTTGACCGGTGTCACACCCGACACGCTGCGTTTTTACGAAAAACAAGGGCTGATTGAACCGGCGGGACGCACCGAGTCCCGCTACCGCCATTACGGAGACCAAGCCGTCAACCGCATCCGCTTCATCAAAAGCGCGCAATCACTGGGCTTTGCGCTACAAGACATCGCCAAGCTGTTGCCGCAATTGGATCAAGGGCAATTGAAGCGTTCCGACATCGAGGTTCAATTGAGAGCCAAACTGGCCGACATTGACGCGCAGATCAGCCGGCTACAGACGCTCAAACATGAGGTGCTGGTCACCTTGAACAGCCTGTCTTGCGCACAAGATGCTGCACTGAGGCCAACAGACGCCACGCGCCCCGATCAACGAGGCTCTCGCACCCAAGAGATGACTCAGGCCAAAACCAAGTTGTCGCGGTGAATCATCTCGGGCTCATTGCTGAAACCCAAGGCGGCCTCGATGTCTGACGAGGCTTTGCGCACAATCAAGCGCGCTTCACTGCTGGCGTAATTGGCCAGCCCACGGGCCACGTCTTGCCCTTGTTGATTGCGCACAGCAATCACATCACCGCGATGGAAGTCTCCCACGACCTCGGTCATGCCAATGGGCAGCAGGCTTTTGCCTTCTGCGCGCAGTTTGGTCACAGCGCCATCGTCAATGACCACGGCACCGCGCAGTTGCAGATGGGTTGCAGATGGTCTGCCATCCACTGTTTGCGTGCGGTCAGCTTGGCTGTCGCAGCCACAAACAAGGAGCCAATGGCTTCGCCTTGCGTCAAGCGCACCAGCACGTCGGTCTCACGCCCCCATGCGATCACGGTTGACGCGCCACTGCCCGCAGCGCGTTTGGCTGCAATCACCTTGGTGATCATGCCGCCCGTGCCGACGCCTGACCCGGCACCACCGGCCATTTGCTCCAAGGCAGGGTCACCCGCTGTGCACACGTCGATGAAACGGGCATCGGGGTCCTTGCGCGGGTCTGCGCTGAACAAACCCTTTTGGTCCGTCAGGATGACCAGCGCATCGGCTTCAACCAAGTTGGCAACCAAGGCACCCAAGGTGTCGTTGTCACCAAACTTGATCTCATCGGTCACGACGGTGTCGTTCTCGTTGATGACGGGCACCACCTTGTGCGACAGCAGGGTCAACAAGGTGGTACGGGCATTAAGGTAACGCTCGCGGTCAGCCAAGTCAGCGTGCGTCAACAAGACTTGGGCGCTGCCCATGCCGTGTTCACGCAACTTGGTTTCGTACATCTGGGCCAAGCCCATCTGGCCGACTGCGGCTGCTGCTTGCAACTCGTGCAACTCTTTGGGGCGCACAGACCAACCCAGGCGCTTCATGCCTTCGGCAATGGCGCCGCTGGACACCATGATGACCTCGCGACCATCTTGAGCCAAAGCCGCCAGTTGACGACACCAGTTGCTGATGGCCTCGGCATCGACCCCACGACCTTCATTGGTCACCAGGCTGGAGCCCACCTTGACGACAATGCGGCGGGCGTTTTTCAACACATCGTTCATGGGCAGGTCAGCCATCGGGTTCGGGTCTGATACAGGTCTATCGTTTCAAGCTGCAACGCAGCAGGGGCTCAACGGAAGCGTGGATCATCCACATCCGGCACAAACGGATCGTCCTTGGTGCGCTTGGCCGGATCAGCTTTTTTGGCAGCCGCTTTTTTAGCAACAACTTTCTTGGCTGCAACCTTTTTAGCGGCTGGCTTTTCAACCACCTCGGCTTTTGCTGCAGCTTTTTTGGCCGGCGCTTTTTTCACAGCCGTCTCTGAGGCTACGGCCTTCTTTGCTGCCACCTTCTTGGCCGCAACCTTTTTGGCAGCCGCCTTTTTCGCCGCAGGCTTCTTCACCTCAGCGGCAGCCACCTCGGCAGACAGATCCACTGCAGCCACTTCAACAGCTTCGATCAAGTCGCCATCGGCTTCAAAGCGAATGTCAGCCTCTTCGTGATGCTCTTGCATCGACGCGACGTGCTGGTAGATGGCTTGAACCAGATGTTCACAGCCCTCACGCGTCAGGGCAGAGATCTGGTAGACCGGCCCCTTCCAACCGTAACGCTTGACGAAGTTGACCACCTTCGCCACACGCTCTTCAGCCGGGACCATGTCCAGCTTGTTGAGCACCAACCAACGTGGCTTTTCAAACAAAGCCTGGTCGTAAATCTTCAGTTCGTTGACGATGGCCTTGGCCTGCGCGACAGGATCCACGCCCTCATCAAACGGCGCCAGGTCAACCACGTGCAGCAACACGCGTGTGCGTTGCAGGTGGCGCAGGAACAGATGGCCCAGACCGGCACCTTCAGAGGCGCCCTCGATCAAGCCGGGAATGTCGGCGACAACGAAGCTCTTTTCAGGGCCGACACGCACCACACCCAGGTTGGGATGCAAGGTGGTGAAGGGGTAATCCGCGATCTTCGGACGGGCATTGGAGATGGCCGTGATCAAGGTCGACTTACCGGCATTGGGCATGCCCAGCAGACCCACGTCAGCCAACACGCGCAGTTCGAGCTTCAGCTTGAACAACTCACCAGGCCAGCCTGGGGTCTTTTTACGTGGGGCGCGGTTGGTCGCGGTTTTGTAGTGCAGGTTACCGAAACCGCCGTCGCCGCCCTTGGCCAGCAGGCGCTTTTCGCCGTGCTCGAGCAACTCCATCATCACTTCGCCCGTTTCGTGGTTGCGAATGATGGTGCCGACAGGCATGCGCAGGACGATGTCCGGACCGGCCGCGCCGAATTGGTCAGAGCCACGACCTTGCTCACCATTGCGCGCCTCGTGACGACGAGCGTAGCGGTAATCGATCAGGGTGTTGATGTTGCGGTCCGCCTCAACATAGACGTGACCACCCCGTCCGCCGTCGCCACCGTTGGGGCCGCCGAAGGGGATGAATTTCTCGCGACGGAAGCTGATGCAACCGCTACCGCCATTGCCTGCGGCCACGTCAATGGTGGCTTCATCGACAAATTTCATGGGGCTGTTGTCCTTGTTTTGTCCGTCGCGGGACGCAATAGTGTGCCTGCAAGAGGCAAAAGCATAAATGCAAAAGCCCCGGCGAACCGGGGCTTCGTGTGTGACGTACGTCTGATTAGACGGGAGTCACGATCACAGTCTTACGGTTCAGGGAACCCTTGACTGCGAACGAAATGGTGCCATCGACCAGAGCGAACAAAGTGTGATCGCGGCCGGTACCGACGTTAGCACCAGCGTGGAAACGGGTACCACGTTGACGAACGATGATCGAACCTGCGGGGACCACTTGGCCGCCGAAAGCCTTCACACCCAGCATCTTTGGTTGAGAGTCACGGCCGTTCCGCGTGGAACCGCCGCCTTTTTTCTGTGCCATGGATCTGCTCCTTTGGGACTAGGTTAGACGAGATTCGACGCGATCAGACGTTCACGGAGCTGATTTGCAGCTCTGTGTAGTTCTGACGGTGACCTTGACGCTTTTGGTAGTGCTTACGACGGCGCATCTTGAAGATGCGAACCTTGTCGTGACGACCTTGCGACAGGACAGTTGCTTTGACAGTTGCGCCAGCCACCAAAGGCGTGCCAACCTTCAATTCTGCGCCGGAGCCGACTGCCAGAACTTGGTCGATCACGATCTCTTGGCCAACGTCCGCAGCAATCTGTTCTACTTTAATTTTTTCGCCTGCAGCAACTTTGTATTGTTTGCCGCCGGTTTTTATGACCGCGTACATGTTGAGACCTTTCAAGAATCCGCTGCAAACCCCTACGGCCCGCAGCAAAACTTTAGTCAATTAAATGACTAAGCTCTCCACTCTAGCATGTTGGGTCGATTCTGTAAAGTCCCC
>JBDKHX010000303.1:0-3189 GCA_039797415.1 Pseudomonadota bacterium
GGGCTATGGTGATTTGAACTTCCCAGTACTGCTGAGCAAAGGTTGGAAGCAATTGATTTCGGTAAGAATCCCCGTCCGATATCTGCTCAACTGAGCGAATCGCGCCTGACTTGCCGCGTAAAACAACATGCTTTTTACTGATTGGGAAGCCACTGCAAAGCCTCCCCCAACCGGCATGCCAGTTGGCAATGTCAGTGCGGTCCGTATTCGTCTTGGCAGGTGCGATGTCATGGGCTGCCTCCAATGTAGGGTGGTGCACGGATGGTCTGGCCCCGAATGAACGTTTCCACCACGATCATTAAACCGCCACAGTGCCTGCAAACAAAGTTCAGACGCACTGGTTCATCGTTAGCAGCATCCGCTGCCGATGCCTGGACAGCGACAGTCACCACGTTGAGTAGTTTCCGCGCAAGTGCGAGCTTCTCCTTGCGCCCGTTGTTGGCAATCAGACCGAAGTGGCGGATACGGTGGAAGCCGAGCGGCAGCACATGCAATAGGAATCGGCGCATGAACTCATCAACTGCGAGCGTCATGGTCTTGTGGCGTGGCCGATCCGGGTTGCTCTTGTCGCGGTAGTCCTTCCATTTGAAGGTGACGCCACGCTCGTCCATCGCCACCAGACGGGAGTTGGCTATGGCCACGCGGTGCGTATAGCGCGACAGGTAAGCCAGCACTGCTTCGGGTCCTGCAAACGGGCGCTTGGCATACACCACCCACTCCATCTTGCGCAGTGGCGCCAGCCACCTGGCAAAAGCTTTTGGATCTGCCAGTTCCGCGTGGTCACCAAAGAACTGCAGCTTGCCTGCGCGGTGTGCGTCCTCCAATGCTTCGAGGAATCGGCGCCGGAACAGGCGTGAGAGCACCCGCACCGACAGGAAGAATCCTGGCTTGCAGGACACCCAGCGTTTGCCATCAGGAGACAGGCCCCCACCGGGCACGATGCCGTGCACATGCGGATGGTGCGTCAGCGCCGAACCCCAGGTGTGCAGTACCAAGGTCACCCCGACCTCCGCCCCCAGATGTTTGGGGTCAGCTGCGATGGTGGTCAGCGTCTCAGCAGCGATCTCAAACAACAGGCCATAGACCACTGCCTTGTTGTAATACGCGATGTCGCTGATGGGGGCCGGCAGTGTGAACACCACATGGTAGTAGTCCACCGGTAGAAGGTCGGCTTGCCGGGCCTCCAACCAGCGCTTGGCAGCGTGGGCCTGGCACTTGGGGCAATGGCGGTTGCGACAGGAGTTGTAGGACACCTGATCGTTCTGGCAGTCCGGACAGCGCAAAACATGTCCCCCCAACGCCGCAGTGCGGCACTGTTCAATGGCTGTCATGACCTTGAGCTGACCCAGGCTCAGATGGGAGCGCTGAGTAAGCCGCCAGGCTGGCCCATGGGCGCGGAAGATGTCCGCCACCTCCAGGGCACTTGGCCCCATGGAGGTGGCCTACGCCGGTTGTAGCGTTTCCAGCGGGCTGATCACTTCCTTGAGCACCTCGGTGGCTACCTGGGTATAGAGCGCCGTGGTCTCCAGCTTCTTGTGGCCCAGCATCACCTGGATCACACGAATGTCGACCTTCTGTTCCAGTAAGTGAGTCGCAAAGCTGTGGCGCAGGGTGTGCATGGACACACGCTTATTGATCTTGGCCAAAGTGGCGGCTTCATGTATGGCTCGGTTGAGTTGGCGTGCAGTAAGGGGATTGATCGGGTCCATGCCTGGAAACAACCAGCCACCGTCGAGCATCCTGCCCTGGGCGCGGGCCACGCGCCACCACACGCGCAGTCGCTCCAGCAATATTGGCGAGATCATGGCGTACCGATCCTTGCCGCCCTTGCCCTGTTCCACGCGAAGCGTCATGCGTTGGCTGTCGATGTCGGTCACCTTGAGGGACACCACTTCATTGACACGCAGTCCGGTACCGTAGGCAAGGGCCAGTGCCGTCTGATGTTTGAGATTGCCGGCGCACGCAATCAGGCGAGAGACTTCCTGCTTGTTCAGGACAACGGGAATCGTGCGGGGCACGCGTATCGACTGCATCTTCGCCAGGACATCACCATGGCCAAGTGTTACGTCGAACAAGAACTTCAAGCCAGTAATGGTGGCGTTCAGGGTGATGGGCGAGGTGCCCGCGTCCACCAGGTGCAGTTGATAGCGGCGCAAGTCCTCGGCCGTGGCGGTGTCTGGGGAACGCCCCAGATACTTTGCAAATCGGCTGACTGCTCGGATATAGGATTGCTGCGTCTTGGGCGCAAGTTTGCGCATGTGCATGTCCTCCAGCATGCGTTGACGCAGTGGAGATACCGGGTGATTGGACGTTTCCATGGCTGTGCTCCTGTGTGAACGAGGCCAATTGCCTCAATTCACTACATCGACACGCGCTAAATCTCGGGGTGGCCAACCCCGCTGGCTCGGAGACTACCGCGACAGCGGTTTAGTCCCCTGGCCCAGATTTGTCGTTGAGCGAGCAAACGGCAATGACTGCAATCGCGGCAATCTTGCCGGCTGCCTGACCGCTACGTAAGACCGCTTTGGGCACGGACATGCCGAAGATCAATGTCCTCTGTCCGGCTTTTTCAAAGTGCCACGTGTTGACTATTTGCACAACCGGTCCACAGTCGTTCTCCCCTCAACTTCTAGGAGATCATTGTGGACACCGCAACCGATACACCTGTCAAAGTTCCATGGAATAAGGGAAAGATTGTTGGCCAAAAGGCTCCGCTCAAGCTCAAAGACATCTGGGCTATCCGCATACGACTGCAACTTGGCCACCGCACCCGGGAGCTTGCGCTCTTTGATCTGGGGTTGGACAGCAAGCTCAGGGCATGCGACCTCGTCCGTTTACGTGTTCGGGATATTTGTCATGGCGATAGAGTCTCAACCCGTGCCATCGTCATGCAGCAAAAGACATCGCAACCAGTGCAGTTTGAAATCACGTCGCCAACAAGGGACGCGGTAACTGAATGGATCAAGGCTGCGAAGTTGACGAATGACGACTACCTATTCCCCAGCCGCATTCATGATTCCCCGCACTTGGGCACAAGGCAGTACGCACGGATACTGGATTCATGGATTGAAGAGATCGGTCTCGATCCAACCGCCTATGGAACCCACACAATGCGCCGAACCAAAGCATCGTTGATCTACCGACGCACGAAAAACATTCGGGCTGTGCAATTGCTCTTGGGACACACCA
>JBDKHX010000304.1:0-3185 GCA_039797415.1 Pseudomonadota bacterium
GGCATTCAGATCCAGACCCACACCGATGCGCCCGGCTTGCTGCAACTGGATTTGAGTGGATGCAAAGCGTCGCCCAACTATCCCCATTTGCTCATCCGCTTTGAACCCGAGCATCTCCAACGCATCTTGGTCAACCTGCTGGACAACGCCTTGCGGTACAACAGTGGTGCACCTGGGGCGATCCTGGTGTCTTTGCACTGGACATCTCACGTCAATCCACAAGGCATGCTGATGCTCTCGGTCTTGAGCGATGGCGACCCCATCACCACTGACACCGAACGCTCCTTGTTCGAGCCCTTCTTCTCCACCAGCAGTCGAGGAACAGGTCTGGGCTTGTATATTTGCAGAGAGTTGTGTGAACGCCATGGCGCGCACATTGATTACCGCCAACACCCCTTCGGCATCCGGCATTGCAATGAATTTTTCATGACCATGTCCGTTGAACCGGCTACAGCCTCACACACCCCATCATGACCACGCCCGCATCGCATCGTCTGCTCGTCGTCGACGACGAGCCAGACCTGCGGACCTTGTATGAGCTGACCCTCTTGCGCGAGGGCTACACCGTCGACACAGCGGGCTCGGTGGATGATGCTTGGCAACATCTCAGCGGCCAGAAATACAGCGCCATCATCACAGACATGAGGCTGCCTGACGGCACGGGACTGGACCTGCTGCAACGCCTGGATGCATCGGGACGAACCGAGCGCGCCATTGTCATCACGGCCTATGGCTCTGCTGAGAATGCCGTGACCGCACTCAAAGCCGGCGCGTTTGACTACCTGACCAAGCCCGTGGATCTGAAGCAGTTCCGCGCAGTCGTCATGTCAGCGGTGGGAGGCAAAAGTCCATCCAGCACCCCGACCCTCAACAAAACCACCACGGAAGCGGGTGAGACCGCACGCTCTGGCCCCCTCAAGTCCACACCCATTACGACATCGGCCTTGTCCCGATTGACCGGCAACAGCCCGGCCATCGAACAAGTCCGCAACCTGATCGACAAAGTGGCACGCAGCATGGCGCCCGTGTTGTTGTGGGGCGAATCTGGCACAGGCAAAGAGCTGGTCGCGCGAGCCATCCATGACGTCAGCACCCGGTCCAAAGCCCCCTTCATCGCTGTGAACTGCGGGGCGATCCCGGAGCATTTGCTTGAGGCCGAGTTCTTTGGTTACCGCAAAGGCGCCTTCACAGGGGCCACAGAAGACCGCGAAGGTTTTTTCCAAGCCGCACAAGGTGGCACCCTGTTCCTGGATGAAATTGGTGATTTGCCGCTGTCCATGCAATCGAAGTTGCTGCGGGCCATTCAAGAGCGTGCCATCCGCCCCGTAGGCACCACCAATGAAATGCCGGTCGATGTTCGCATCATCAGCGCCACTCACAAAGACTTGTCTCAAGAAGTGCAAAACACGCGCTTTCGCCAAGACTTGTACTATCGGCTCAACGTGATTCAGATCACCTTGCCAGCCTTGCGCGACCGCATGGCTGACCTGCCTCAATTGAGCCAACGGATGCTGGACAAAATTACGCAAGAGTCGCAATTGACTCAACCAGCCACGCTCAGTGAGGCTGCCATCTCCGCCATGGCGCAATACAGCTTCCCTGGTAACGTTCGGGAATTGGAAAACATGCTTCAGCGCGCAGTCGCGCTCAGCAACCAATCTCAAATTGAACCCGAAGATCTGGGGCTGACCAGCGCCATCACACGCCCAGAAGCGCCCTACGTACTGAGCCCGTCTACAGGCGACAGGTCTGCTGCCATCTCCCCGCTTGCCCAGGCAGAAACCAAAACCGAAGCCGACACAGCCATCCCAACCGATCTGGCTGGCCACCTCGATCAACTCGAACGAGAAATCCTGGTCAAGGCGCTTGAAAAGCATCGACTCAATCGCACCGCCGCAGGCGTCAACCTGGGCCTGTCGTTGCGACAAATGCGCTATCGCATGGCTCGCCTGGGCATCAAGATCACCGACCAAGGCTTGGTCTTGGGTGAACGTTTCGATCCAGACCAAGATGCTGACTGACCCCAACGAGCGCTCCGGCTGGCTGCCCATCGCCCGCCAAGTGCCATCGCCCAACTTTGGCCCCAGGCCTGCGAACATGCCCATTGACATGGTTGTGGTGCACTCCATCAGCTTGCCGCCCGGTGAGTACGGTGGCCCTGAAGTCGAGCAACTGTTTACCAACCAACTCGATTGGTCTGCCCATCCTTACTTCGAACAAATTCGCGGGGCGGAAGTCTCTGCGCACTTCTACATCCGCCGGGATGGCGAACTGATTCAATTCGTCTCCGTACTCGACCGTGCCTGGCACGCAGGGCGATCAACCTGGCAAGGCCGCGACAACTGCAATGATTTTTCAATCGGCGTCGAATTAGAGGGATTGGAAGACCACCCTTTCGATCCACCGCAATATGAAACGTTGCAAAAATTGATCATGGCTTTGACGCAACAGTGGCCCATCACCACCGTTGTGGGCCATGAACATGTGGCCCCCGGCCGCAAAAATGACCCAGGAAAGGCCTTTGACTGGGATGGTCTTAAGTACCGCTTAGGGGCAAATCACGGGTTGATTCCTGAGCTGCCAAACCAAGCCTGAAGCGCTCTACAACGAGATCGTTCGGCTGTCATACCCACTTCCCCCATGGGCAGTTTCCCTCAAATGCATC
This sequence comes from Pseudomonadota bacterium, assembly GCA_039797415.1. GTDB lineage: Bacteria > Pseudomonadota > Gammaproteobacteria > Burkholderiales > Burkholderiaceae_C > Aquabacterium. The sequence continues at coordinate 2,666 of JBDKHX010000304.1, forward strand.
AAGGTGCAACCGACTGCGCCAATTTAGCGTTATAGTCACACCCGAACACTACAGGTAGCGCCCAAAGGCGAACAAAACACCAGATCTAGTGTTCGAACACCACTAGCCCGAAGGCCATTTCGGGCACAAATGGAGGCCATGCAGCACGTCGCTGGCCCCATCCATAAGAGGATCAACATGCAATCGACAACGACCAGCACCACGTCGCCAACAGCGCCAGCTTTCGCCGGCGCCCAGGCCCCTGAGAGCGCCCCTGCCCGCCAGTCGGCCTTCTCGTCTTTCCAGATCATCCGTCGCAATGGTGCGGTCGTTTCTTTTGAACCCAATAAGATCGCCGTTGCCTTGATGAAGGCCTTCCTGGCTGTTCACGGCACTCAAGGCGCAGCTTCTGCCAGCGTTCGCGAAACCGTCGATGCACTGACTGAAACCGTCGTTCGCGCGTTGGTGCGTTCCCGTCCTGGTGGCGGCACCTTCCACATCGAAGACGTCCAAGACCAAGTTGAATTGGGCTTGATGCGCG
>JBDKHX010000305.1:0-3183 GCA_039797415.1 Pseudomonadota bacterium
CATCCGCAGCTATGAAGACATCCAACGTGTGCAGCGTTTGGGGGCAGCCGGCGTGCAAATGGGGACCCCGTTTGCCGTGACGCAAGAAGGCGATGCACATCCCGAATTCAAGCGCATCCTGGCCGAGGCGCGTGACGAGGACATGGTCGAATTCACAAGCGTGGCGGGCTTGCCTGCACGGGCTGTGGCGACCCCTTGGCTCAAGGCCTATTTGAAGATTGAATCGAAATTACAAGCGGTGGCGCATGTCAAGAACCGTTGCACCAAGGCATTTGATTGCTTGGCTCAATGCGGTTTGCGTGATGGCCTGACGGGGTGGGGACAGTTTTGCATTGACAACCAACTGGCTGCAGCCATGCGTGGTGACGTCAAGAAGGGCTTGTTCTTCCGTGGGGTCGGTGCCTTGCCGTTTGGTGAACAGATTCGCAGCGTGCGTGATTTGATGGATCGCATGCTGACCCACGAAGCTCAGCTGGCCAAGGTTTGACCTCGAAGTTGTGAGGGCATCACCCGTGAATGCACGGTGATGGCCTCCAAGCGCAAGCGCAGCCAGGCCATGCGGGCATAGGGGGCGTATAAGCCCAGAGTCACAGCCGTCAGCGCGATGTTTTTGCACACGAGTGCCAGCACAGGTTTGAACCCCAATTGGCTTTTGAATCGAACTGACTGATTACCCGTGTTTGTCCAGATCAGGTTTTGCATGCGTGATGTGAAGAACGCAAAGGGCAGCACTTGACTGACGGCCGCAAACACTGCCAACCAGGGTAGCAACGTGCCGGTGGAGGTGGTGCTACCTGCAGGAAGGCTGCTGAGGCTCAAACCGACCAGAACGCCGAACACGCCCGCTGCGATCATGCAACTGGCTACCGATACCAATGCCGATTTGACAAACACTTTGGCCACCGAACCGGGGCTGGCCCTGAAATGGGTTTGCAGCGACCCGAAAGCGTAGTTTTGGTGTTGGTAGTGTTTGACCTGCCACCAGATATATGGGGTCAGGGCATAAACACATAAGACCATGGGCGTGGCTGCAATGGTGCTTGCAGTGCGTGCGTCTCCTTGGCTGAACATGATGGCCAGTGTGACGCTGAGCGCCAGAACGGCCAGCAAGATCCCGATGGGCGTGGCGGCCAGTTTGTAGGCATCCCAAATGGTGCCGTTGAACTGAAACGGTTGCCCTTGCCAACGAGTGTGCGCCAGTTTGAACTGAATTGCGCCTTGCATGAAGGCTGGCACCATCAACAACAAGATCAGTCCGGCCACCGCGCCGGTGAGACCTCCAGCGCCCCTTGCCAGGGCAATACACAGCAGCAAGGCGCCCAGCATGGCGTATGCCCTGAACATGCGTTTGGGTTGACCCGTGAAGGCCAGTGCATGCTCGGCCACCTGAATGTGGCTGTAGATGTACTGCAGTCGTTGAGCTTGTGCCCAAGGCCAATACAGGCCCAAGGTCACCATGGTCAGCAGCGTGGTCCGCAGCCAGATGCGAAAGTACGCGCCGCCGTCACCTGTAAAGCGGACGGGATAACGGTGAACGGATTTCGCATCGAGTGTCGGATGCGTGAACAGCCGTGCCACCGAGGGCACCGTGGGTGCGCCCAGTGTGGCAACAGCCGCTGAGTGAGCGGACATGACAAGCTCCCTGCTTGATGATTGTTTTTGTCGGTTGCAGGTGGACTTGGGGTTCAAGGCGCCCAACAGCCCTACAATTTTTCAATGACTGCTTACTCTGCAACCCCTGGATTGTTTCCCCAATCACCCTCTGCCGACAATTCCCCCATGCTGGTGGGGCTCAACCCTGAGCAATTGGCGGCTGTGACGGCACCCTCTGGCCCGTCTTTGGTTCTGGCGGGGGCTGGGTCGGGCAAAACACGGGTGTTGACCACCCGCATTGCCTGGTTGCTGCAAACGGGGCAGGCTTCGCCCGCAGGCATCATGGCCGTGACCTTTACCAACAAGGCCGCCAAGGAAATGCAGGCGCGTTTGTCGGCCATGTTGCCGATCAACACCCGCGCCATGTGGATTGGCACCTTCCACGGCTTGTGCAACCGCTTCTTGCGGGCCCACTACAAGGTGGCGGGGCTGCCGCAGGCGTTTCAGATTCTGGACACGCAGGACCAGTTGTCTGCCGTCAAGCGTGTCATCAAAGGCTTGAAGTTTGACGAAGAAAAGTGCGTGCCCAAGCAAACCACCTGGTTCATCGCCAACGCCAAGGAAATGGGCCAACGCCCACAAGACTTGCAGCCCCGCGACGAATTGGGCCGCATGCAATTGGCGGTCTACCAAGCGTATGAAGACCAATGCCAGCGCGAAGGTGTGGTCGACTTTGCTGAACTGATGCTGCGCACCTATGAGGTCATGCGTGACCACCCTGAAGTGCGTGAGCACTACCAGCGCCGCTTTCAGCACGTGCTGATTGATGAGTTTCAAGATACCAACCGACTGCAATACGCCTGGTTGAAGATGTTTGTGGGCGATCCGAACCAGCCCGGCCACAGCGTGTGCGCAGTGGGCGACGACGACCAAAGCATCTACGCCTTCCGGGGTGCCCAGGTGGGCAACATGGCCGACTTTGAACGTGAGTTCCGCGTTCAAAAGGTGGTCAAGCTGGAGCAGAACTACCGCAGCTTTGGCAACATCCTCGATGCGGCCAACACCTTGATCGCCCAAAACAGCAAGCGCCTGGGCAAGAACCTGCGGACAGACGCAGGGCAGGGTGAGCCCATTCGTGTTTACGAGGCCAGTAGTGACTTTGCCGAAGCCCAATGGCTGGTGGACGAGGCCCGGCAGTTCAAACGCGATGGCCAGCCTTTGAAAGAGACGGCGGTGCTGTATCGCAGTAACGCGCAGTCGCGCGTGATCGAATCAGCGTTGTTCAACGCGGGCGTGCCTTACAAGGTGTATGGCGGTTTGCGCTTTTTCGAGCGGGCTGAAGTCAAACACGCGCTGGCCTATCTGCGGTTGATCGAGAACCCCAACGATGACACCAGCTTCTTGCGTGTGGTGAACTTCCCCGCGCGGGGCATTGGGGCGCGCACCATCGAGCAGTTGCAAGATGCGGCGCGTGCCAGTGGTCGCAGCCTGTCGCAAAGCGCGACGGCGGTGGCGGGCAAGGCGGGTGCCAACCTGTTGGCCTTTAACGCCTTGGTGGACCGCATGCGTGAGGCCACACGTGGCCTGACC
>JBDKHX010000306.1:0-3182 GCA_039797415.1 Pseudomonadota bacterium
CGCCACCAGCAGGCAACAAACAGTGCACCTGTGGCCAATTCGATCAGGGGGTATCTGACAGAAATGGGCGCTTGGCAAGCAGAGCATTTGCCGCGCAGAAACAACCAACTGACCAAAGGGATGTTTTCAAACCAACGGATTTGATGGCCGCATTTGGGGCAGCGTGAATCGGGCTTGGACAGTGTCAGCGGTTCGGCGTCTTCAGCTGGCGCGGGCAGGTTCAGGATGTCGGCGCCCTCTGCGCGCCATTGACGCTCAAGCATCAGGGGCAGGCGGTGGATGACGACGTTCAGGAAGCTGCCAACGCACAGGCCGAGGATGCCCAGGCCCCAGGGGGACAGGAGCAAGGGCAGGAGTGTGTCAAAAGTCATTGGCACTTAAACCACTTGGCCCATCTTGAAGATTGGCAGGTACATGGAGACAACGATGCCGCCAATGATGGTGCCCAGGATCACGATGATGAAGGGCTCCATCAGGCTGGACAGGGCCTTGACCGCTTCGTCCACTTCTTCTTCATAAAAGTCTGCCGCTTTACCCAGCATCTGGTCCAGGGCACCAGATTCTTCACCGATCGAGGTCATTTGCATGACCATGACTGGGAACAGGTTGGCTGCTTGCATGGCATTGGTCAAGCTGGTGCCGGTGGTGACGTCTCGCTGAATTTGCTCAGTGGCTTCAGCAAAAACAGCGTTACCGGCTGCGCCGCCCACAGAGTCAAGCGCATCAACCAAAGGCACGCCAGCGGCGAACATCGTGGACAGGGTGCGAGTCCATCGGGCAACGGCTGATTTGAATAACAGGTCGCCAAAGATGGGGACCTTCAGCAGCAGGACGTCCATGCGTTTTTGCATGACCTCGGATCGCTTCCATGACTCGAAGAAGAAATAGATGCCACCACCAATGGAGCCAAAAATGGCCCACCAGTATTGGACAAAAAATTCGGACATGGCCATGACCATGAGCGTTGGCGTAGGCAAGTCTGCGCCAAATGAAGTGAAGACCTCTTTGAATGCGGGGATCACCCAGATCATGATGACGGCGACCACGACAAATGCCACCGTCAACACGGCGATGGGGTAGGTCAATGCACCCTTGATCTTTTGTTTGATGGCGATGGTTTTTTCTTGGTAGGTGGCCAAGCGATCCAGCAAGGTTTCCAAAATACCGGCTTGTTCACCCGCTTCGACCAGGTTGCAGTACAGCGCATCAAAGTGCATGGGGTGCTTGCGAAATGAGTTGGACAAACTCGTTCCGGTTTCAACGTCTGTGCGAATGTCGTTGAGCAATTTGGTTACTGCGCCGTTCGTGGCGCCCCGCGCAACGATGTCAAATGATTGCAATAAGGGGACACCGGCCCTCATCATGGTGGCCAATTGGCGTGTCAGCACGGCGATGTCTTTGGGTTTGACCTTGCCGCCACCACCCATGCGGCGCTTTTTGACCTTCTGGACCAAAATGCCCTGGCGACGCAAACTGGCGCCCACCATGGCCTCTCCGCCTGCCCGCATTTCGCCTTTGACGATTTTGCCGGAGCGGTCTTTGCCTTCCCATTCGTAGAGAGTTTCTTGCGTTTTTTTGGCGGGTGCCGTTGCCATATTGAGAACTCCGTGCCGCGTTTGGGATGCGTTATGCGTTGGTCACGGCAATAACCTCTTCTAAGGAGGTTGCGCCGATCTTGACTTTGATGAGGCCTGATTCGCGCAAGTCTCGCACGCCTTCTATGCGCGCTTGCTTGGCAATATCCATGGCAGTGCCTTGAGTGAGAATAATCCGTTGAATTTCCTCACTAATGGGCATGACTTGGTAAAGGCCAACCCGTCCTTTGTAACCGTTGTTGCAAGATGAGCAGCCAACAGCCTTATAAGGTTTCCAGGAGCCGTCCAAATCTTCTTCTTTGTAACCCGCTTTGATCAGAGCGTCGCGTGGATAGTCGGCTGGGGCTTTGCAGTTTTCGCAAAGGCGGCGCGCCAAACGCTGGGCTGTGATCAGGATCACGCTGGAAGCGATATTGAACGGGGCCACGCCCATGTTCATCAATCGGGTCAGGGTGGTGGGCGCGTCGTTGGTGTGCAGGGTGGACATCACCATGTGACCCGTTTGCGCCGCCTTGATGGCGATGTCGGCCGTTTCAAGGTCTCGGATTTCACCGACCATGATGACGTCAGGATCTTGCCGCAGGAAGGATTTCAGCGCCGCCGAGAACGTCAGGCCCGCACGGTCGTTGACGTTGACCTGGTTGATCCCTGGCAAGTTGATTTCAGCCGGGTCTTCAACGGTGGAGATGTTGACGCCAGGCTGGTTCAGGATGTTCAAGCAGGTATACAGGGACACGGTTTTGCCTGAACCCGTTGGCCCAGTCACCAGCACCATGCCGTAAGGGCGCCCCACCGCGTTGAGCAGGCGCTCTTTTTCTTCCTTTTCGTAACCCAGGGCTTCAATGCCCAGTTTGGCGCTGGACGGATCGAGAATCCGGATCACGATCTTTTCGCCAAACAGGGTCGGCAGTGTGCTGACCCGGAAGTCAATGGCCTTGCTGCCGAACTTCATTTTCATCCGGCCGTCTTGCGGCACGCGTTTTTCGGCGATGTCCAGCTTGGACAGCACCTTCACGCGGGATGCCAGCTTTTCTTTGATGGCGACCGGTGGTTGGGTGATTTCGCGTAGTTCACCATCCACCCGGAAGCGAACGCGGTAGGTGTGCTCGTAGGGCTCGAAGTGCAAGTCAGACGCGCGGGCATTGATGGCGTCGACCAGCATTTTTTGCAAGAAGCGAACAACAGGCGCATCTTCCACCTCGGTGGACATGTCCTGCGCTTCTTGTTGGCCGCCCGTGCCTTCTTCGGTGATGTCGAACTCGAAGTCGGCCGATGCAAGCGCACTGAGCTGCTCTTCCGCTGTGGCCGTTTGACCTTCCAGCAGTTTGGCCAGCTTGTCGTATTCAACGATGACCCATTCGGGCGTCAGCTGGGTTGCAAACTTGATGCGCTCAATGGCTTCTTGGTCTGTCGGGTCTGCGCCGGCAACAAACAGGCGGTTGCCCCGTTTGGACAGCACCATGACCTGGTATTGGGAGGCCAGTTTGTTATCAATGACGCCTTTGGGTAGTCGAGGAATATCGACCGTAGCCAAATCCAGAACGGGAACAGCCAGAGCTTTGGACAGCGTCTGCGCTAAATCTGTGG
>JBDKHX010000307.1:0-3173 GCA_039797415.1 Pseudomonadota bacterium
GCTGAACGCGCAAGTAGGCACGGCGCAGAAAACGGGAACAGAAGCCAAGCTGTGCGACGTTTACTACTTCCACGCTGACCAAGTAGGCATCCCGAGTTCGACACCAACTGCTGTAAGTGCCTGATCTGTATAGGGCAGGTCTTAAAAATTGCCACTACAACAGGGACAGCTGGGCGTCTTGGGTAGGTTTCTTGACGTTGAGTGCGGCCAAGACATCGGCCTGGCGGGGGTGGATGGTGGAGACGCCGTGGATGGGGGCGGCGCTGTCGATGCTGACGGTATGGCGCTGGATGCGGCGCAGGTCGGCCAGGGCGGTTTCTGGCGACAGATCGCTGCCGGCGAGCTTGAGGCGCTGGCGCATGACGCGGTACAGGATCAGCGCGATGAAGCAGATACTGGCGTGGGCCTTGATGCGCTCGGGCAGGCGGTGGAAGACCGGGGCGATCTCGATCTCGGACTTGAGCACCTTGAAGCCGCGCTCGATGTCGGCCAGTGACTTGTAGCGCTGGACCACCTCGGCTGGGCTCAGGTCTTTGACGTTGGTGACCAGCATCAGCTTGCCGTCCATGAGCTGCGCTCGTGCTAGCGCGGTCTCATCGATCGCATAGGTGAACAGATCGGACTGCAGGTCCACCTTGATGATGCGCGCCAGGTGCGCGTCGCTGACCTCGTGGAAGAAGCGGGCCTTGGCGCCGGAATCCGAGAGCTTGCGCCCGCGCTGGACTTTGCCTTCGTCCTGGGCGTCGAGCTTGCCAGCCAACTGATCGGCGCGTTGCTGCAGGGCATGGATGCGCGCAAGGCGCTCCTGGGTCTGCTCGGTCGCACGCAGGGGGTTGTGGGCCACCACCAAGCGATGGCCCTGCCACTGCGCCTCTTCGACGATCTCATCCGTGGCCTGGGCCATGCGGGCGGCCATGGGCTCCAGCAGATCGACAAACTCACCGTAGCGCCGCCCCGGCACCGCCAGGATGAATTCCAGCGGCCGTCCTGCGCCCCCATCAGTGCCCACACCAGCACCCACGTGCAACTTGGACAGCGCCTCGATGTTGTCGAGCGAGAGCAGCCCGCGGTCGGCTACCACCACCAGGCGGCGGATGTGCGGGTAGCGCGTCAGCACCTTCTTGAGCGTGGGCTCCAGCGTTGGGGCCTCGGCCGTGTTGCCGTCGAAGACCTCGTGGAAGATCGGCATGCCATCGGCCATCTGCACCACGCCCAGCATGAACTGGCGGGCGATCACGCCCTCTTTGGACATACCGAAGTGACGCACATCGCCGTCTTGCTGGCTAAGGCCCGCGGCGCGGATGGTGGTCAGGTCGTAGAAGACCACCGATAGGTCTTCATCGATGAGGGGACGAAGCAACTGGGCCACGCAGTCATCGACGGCTTGCTGGTGGTCCATCAGCGCATCCATGCTGCGTAGCAAGTGCTGATGCGTCAGCTTGTCCACGTCGATGCCGGGCATGCTGACGGTGTGTAGCCAGCGCAGCACGCCCAGCTTGGACTCTGGGTCGCACAGTCGGTTGAAGACCATCACGCGGATCGCATGCTCGACCGCGGTGGTGAACCGGGCGCGCCGGAAGACGGCGCCCAGGCCGTGGAACCCGAGTTCATGCCACAAGGCGTCCAGGGTCCACACATCGCCCAAGGCAAGGGCCGACTCGAAGCGCACCTGAGACGGATCACCGTCACCTACAGGCCGGCCCTTGGCGCGCAGCAGGGCACCCAGCAGAGCATCGAGCGGTCCCCCCGCCTCATCCAGGCGCCCCAGGGTGGCGACGGTGCGTTGCCTGGGTTGGCCATCCTCGTTGCGAAACGACTCCACCAGCCGCACGTAGCGGTGACCGCCGGAGGAGGAGACCTTGAGGAACATGCGCCGAGTATAGCGCCATGATCATCACAAAAAAACTACTTAAACCAGCAAGATTGGCACTACAAGAAAATCAGAAAACGACCTGCCGAGCGCTTGCAAGTGGTTGATTCATATGACCCAGGCAAGTGCTCGTGGCCGCGAATCGGGTTGCAAGTGTCGAACTCGGGAGGCATGCCCCACGAACTGCGGGGTCACAGGGTCAGGTCTTGCCTTTTGCCCCCACTCCGCACAAACTCCCCTTCAATCAAACTCGGCGGAGTTTTTGAATATGGCAAGACCCTTGCGCATCGAGTTCCCCGGCGCTGTGTATCACGTGACTTCTCGGGGTGACCGGCGCGAGCCCATCGTGCTGGGCGATGAGGATCGCGAAGACCTGTTGGGCGTGTTGGGCCAGGCGCTGCATCGGTTTGATGCTTGTGCCTTGGCATGGTGCTTGATGGACAACCACTATCACTTTGTTCTGCACACGCGGCAGCCCAATTTGTCGCTTTTGATGCGCCACATCAACGGTGTTTATACCCAGCGTTTCAACCGCCGCCATGGCAAGGTGGGGCATCTGTTTCAAGGGCGATTCAAGGCCATTTTGGTAGACCGCGATGCGTATTTGCTGGAGGTGTGCCGCTACGTGGAGCTCAACCGGGTGCGCGCCCAGCTGGTGGAGCATCCGGCCCAATGGCCTTGGTGTAGCTACCACGCGCTGACGGGCCTGCGCACTGCCCCGGATTGGCTGGATGTGCAGGCCGTGTGGGGCTATCTGCTGGGGCGTGATGTGGTGGATGAGGAAACGCGCAACCAAGCGGCCCATGCGTATGCAGCGTTGGTTCAGGCTGGGCAAGGTGTGCAGCTATGGGCCCAGGGGCTGCGCCAGCAGGTGTATCTGGGCGATGAAGACTTTGTCTTGCGCATGCAGGCTTTGGCCAGTAACCGGGCTGTCAGCGCCAAAGAGGTACCCAAAGCCCAGCGCGCCAGCCCCAAGAGCTTGCAAGATTGGCTGGCCCTGTGCCCCACGCGGGAGCAGGCTTTGTACCAAGCGCACTATGCGTCGCAAATCAGCTTGTCAGAGATTGCCCGGCAATTGGTGCTGTCCGTATCGCGCATCAGCCGGATTGTTTCGGGACAGAGGGCTTTGAGGGAAACTGATCGGCTGGATGAAATGAGGCTTGGGGAGGCAAAAGGCAAGACCTGACCCCATCTACCAGTGACCCCATCTACCAGACCCCATCTACCACATTCAAGCCGCCGCAATCGGACGAGTACTACAAGTACGAATTCTTGGCCGATATCCCCAAGACCCTGGCTGCCA
>JBDKHX010000308.1:0-3171 GCA_039797415.1 Pseudomonadota bacterium
GTGTGTGATGTGCTGGCACAAGGCAAGACCCATGTGGTGGCCATGAACAGCCAGACCCAACGCGACCGCACCACCATCACTTTGACCGTGCAAACGGATGACACCAACAAGCTCAATTCAGTGCTGACCAAAGTGTTGCAAATAAACGGCGTTGCCCGTGCCAAGCGCAAATAGTTTGACGAACTCAAAAAACATGCTACATTAATGGTCTTCCAGGCGCGTAGCTCAGCTGGTTAGAGCACCACCTTGACATGGTGGGGGTCGGAGGTTCGAGTCCTCTCGCGCCTACCAATTTGGTAGGAACCCGGTAAGTCGAAAGACTTACCGGGTTTTTCGCTTGTGGCGACGCTATAATCCAAGGCTACCCCCTGAATCGGTCGCCTGACCTTGGCGACCATCAAAAAAGGAAAGCCGCCCACAAGGCGGCTTTTTCTTTGGGCGACTGATCGCGTTTTTAAGGGCGGCTGATTGGGGCCGTGTCCAAAAACGCTGGTTGCGTCTTCGTAAACGTGTCGCCAGTGCGGGCAGGCCTTGACCTTGTCACACCAGGTTTGAATGCATCAATCGTCAACACCTCGGGTGACGATGGATCCATATACGCAGCGCGGTCGTAACGCAGTGATCCTGCCTCCAAGATGATGGCCAGGCTCATCAACTCTGCGGGAGGCGTGTCACCAAAGTACAGGCTGTTCAATTGCAGGTGCGCACGGTGCAACATCGTGTCTGTGCAACCTAGTACAAACTTCAAACCACCTTGGCTCATCGCACGTTCGACAGCAGCCAAGTGCTGCAGCATGTTGCGAGACCGATCACGCATGTCCATATCGGCCACCAGACGCTTCAGCGCACGCTGGTCGTCTGATGTCAGCGCAAACTGGCTCTTGGCTTGTTCGTCTTTGGGTGCCGGATACGAGATGCTGGCAGCCATGACCAACGCAGCCTGAGGACGAGACTTCTTGCCAACACTTTTTCGGTACAGGCTACCGATGATGCGCTTCACGCGCTTGCGAATGCCGGCAAGTTTCATTTGAACAATGCGTAAGTGGGTTGCAGCGCATTGTGTCAAATAAACGGCCAAATTAGGTGGTAACCCTAGGTTCTTTTGCGTGACGTATTCACGCTAAGGGCGGCATCTCATTGATCCGCACCAAGCTGGGTCAAGGTTGAATCTTCAATGCCTTTTCAACCGCTTGCGAGGTCAACACGCCTGATACCGCTTGCTTGCCGCCCGCCCCATTGAACAAATAAGTGCGAGGCAATTCGCCCGCCCAGTTTGGGTCAAGCGCATAAGCCAGCGCTTCAGGATTGTCCGCGCCATAGGTGTAGCGCTCTGCGGGCATGTTGTGGCGGTCCAGGATGGGCGCCAAAGCCGTTGTTTCCGGCTCAACCGCCACAGTCAGCACGCGTACAGCCTTGTTGCGCTTGATCAGGCCCTGCAGCATGGCCAAGTTCTTTTTGCAATGCACACAGTCTGACGACCACAGCACCACCACGGTTGGCTGCTTGTAATGGGTGGGCTCAAGCAATTGTTTGGCACGCTCACGGTCCAAATGCTGGAACGATGATGCCTGCGCAAGCACCGCCACCAAGCAGATCAATGATCCCACCAGCACATTTTTGATACGGGTCTTCATGGCAGCGGTAGCAGGCGCAAGCCTTCTTTTTCAGTGTTCCAAAACACAAACAAGGCATCACCTCGGCGGATCACGCTGATCTGGCTGGATGCACCATCCGTCTCCCCCAATGTGCTGGATTTGAATGACTTGCCACCATCAACAGACACCATGGCCTGCGCCAGCGTCTTGTCACCATCAAACTCCGTCCAGGCCACAGCCAGTTTGTTAGCGGCAACAGCCAAGTCAGCATGTGCTGCGCGTTTGCCGCCCACGGGTTGCTGGCCCTCCACCGTCAAGTCTTTGCCCTGATTGACCAAGCGCCCATAAAACACGCGGCCGTCGCCATCCTTTTGATTGAACCAGACGGCATGGCGCACACCTTGGGCATCTACAGCCAATGATGGGCCATGGTGTGGGCAGCCATCCAGCTTCCAGCGGTCAAACGTGGCTCGCCGCAAGGTGTCCAAGGTGCCATCTGGCTTCAATCTTGCCAATGCATGGTCACGCTCATTGGGTTCAAACACGTGGCGCCACAAAAACAAAGGTGCGCCGTCGCTGTCAATGGCGCTGCCCAATCGGCAGCATTCGCACGAATGGTCAGCCAGTTTGTATTCGCGTTGAAACGTCTTGCCGCCATCAATTGACATGGCAGCATAAATGCCAGCGCCACGGTAGGGCATCTTTCTGGCTTTGGCCGCTTCGTATTCCCGCTTATCAATCCAGGCCAGCAGCACTTTGTTGCCCGGCAGTGTCAACATGGATTCAAACCGGTGGGTGATCTCGTCCGTGTCGCTGTGCACCGTCAAGGGCGCACCAAAAGTTTGGCCATCGCTAGACCGAGCCAAACGCACAGCGCCGGTGTAGGCCTTAGGCAAGGGGTGCGTCCAAGATACCAGCACGCTGCCATCACTGGCCAGGGCAATCTTGGGTCGATTTTGCCCATCGGCTGAAATGGCCTCGGGCTGTGCATTGACCTTGGTCGGCTCAGCCCAAGTCTTGCCCAAGTCGGTACTGCGAGACAGCACCACATGGTCACCTTGTTTGGACACCACCAACACCGCGCCATCAGGCGTGAACAAGGCTGAGGCACCCAACTGCAATTTGCCGTGCTGCATCTTGGCCATGGCTGGGGCTGCTTCTGCAGCCATAACACCCATAGGCAAAACGGCTGCGGCCATCCAAGTCAATGCAAGTGCTGCGCGACCCAATACGTTCATGCTGGTTTCTCAACTCTCGACGTTGGTGGTGGTCAAACTGTTGACGGGCATTATCGGCTCAGCCGCATCAAGCCCATGTCGCCCACCTCTGATGTGAAGCCGTGCTGCCCGTAAAACTCGCGCAGGTTAGGGCGGCAATACAACTCGATGTGGGTGACGTCTTTGAGGCTTTCATGGGCCTTGACCAAATGCACCAGGCGGTTGCCCAAGCCGTGTCCTTGGTATTGGGGGTGCACGATCACATCAAACATGAAGGCTTTGAAGGTGAAGTCTGTCACCACCCGGGTGAAGGCGATCAAATTGTCTTCGTCGTCTGTCAGCCCGATGCAGATTTGTGA
>JBDKHX010000309.1:0-3843 GCA_039797415.1 Pseudomonadota bacterium
CGCGCCCTGGTGGACCGGGGGCGTTTGCGCCATCTGAAATCTGGCGAATCTCTGTTTGCTCGGGGAGATGTTCAGGACGGCCTGTGCTGTGTCTTGGCCGGTGCGCTGATGATTGGTTCTACCAGTCCGCACGATGGTACGCATCGATTGACGCTATACGTTGAGCCATACCATTGGTTCGGCGAGGTGGCTTTGATGGACAACCTGCCTCGATCGCAAGATGCGATTGCGGGAACAGACAGCACCGTGCTGGTGGTGACGCGAGCCCAAATCGAGCCCTGGCTGGATGCACATCCGCACTATTGGCGCGACATTGCTCGCCTGGCGTGCAGCAAACTGCGCCTGATGTTGACGGCGCTGGAAGACAACGCCACTTTGCCCATTGATACGCAACTGGCCCGACGCCTGCTGTTTTCAGTCACCAATTTTGGGCAAGCCACCGCAGACACCGTACGCCGCCGGGTCCGGGTGCCGCAGGAATACATGGCCAAGATGCTGGGTGTGTCTCGCCAGACGATCAACAAGGCCCTGCGCACGCTGGAAAACGAAGGCGTGCTGGCCTTGCATTACGCTGAGATTGAAATCGTCGATCTGGCAGCGTTGGCCAAACGCGCTGGGCCGGTAGACCCCGGTCTCATCCAAGGTGTGTCGGACTTGACCGAGGCCCGCCCGTCATCACTGAATCAATGAGGCGCGCTTGTTCGTCAACAAGGTGTTGACATAGCTGCCGCCAGGGTAAGCCGCAGGGTTGCGCACGTTGTTGATCACGTCAAAGGCCCATTGGCTGCTCAGGTCGCGCAGGTAGGCGGTGTTTTCTGCCTTGGGTGGGGCTGAGTCAACGTGGGTGGACGCATTGGTCAACTGCAGGCCCACAAACCCATCACGTCCGTTGGACACCGCAAAGCTGCGCACTTGTTTGAGCGCGCCATAGGCATTGTTGAAGCTGTTGCAGATGCCGCCGTTGGATGTCACGGCGTAAACAGGGCGCTGGCCATTTTGGGAAATGGCCATCAGGCGTGGTGACGTTGCGATTGATCAGGGCGTTGCCCAAAGCTTCAGCCAGGGCGGGATTGCCGCCGCTCATGTTGGCGTTCACGCACAGCACCATCAGCCCATTGGCCATGATGCGTTTGCTGGTGTCCCGCAATCGTCAATTGACTGTTGATGACTGACCCGGTGCTGTCTTTGGAGATGATGGTGTCCGCATGTGCGCCTGCACTGCATAGCGCCAGCGTGGCGACGACCAGAGCAGAGAGCTTGTTGTTGTATATCGCTTGTATCCTTTTCCTGTTGATGAGTCTTTGTTGTGGACACGATTGGTGTCGTGTCACCCATCAAGCTAGAAGGCCAGATGCCTTGGCGCACTGACTGCACAGTACCAAGCCCTTGACCGAAAAAGCCAAGCTAAAAAAATGGCTGACACACGGCCAGCCATCGATTCGGGTTTGCGCGAGCAATCAGCGTTTATACGGTCCCGCCAGTGCGTGGTTTGACTTGCGCCGCAGCGGCCTTGGCCAGGTCGCGCGCCCTTTGTTCATCGGCATCCCAAGCCACCGCCACGCCCATGCGTCGCTTGACGTAGCACTCTGGTTTGCCAAACAAGCGGACGTCAACCTGAGGATGGTTCATCGCTTGCGCAACGCCATCAAAGATGACGTCTTTGGCATCAACGCCGCCGTAGATGACGGCAGATGCCCCTGGGCTGCGCAGTGCGGCATGCACTGGCAGTCCCAAGATGGCTCGGGCATGCAGTTCAAATTCGCTTTGGTACTGGGTGGCCAGGGTGACCAGGCCGGTGTCATGGGGGCGGGGGCTGACCTCGCTGAACCACACCTGGTCGCCTTTGACAAACAGCTCCACACCAAACACCCCTTGGCCGCCCAGGTCGTCGGTCACTGCCTTGGAAATGGCGCGGGCCTTGTCTAGGGCTGCCGGGTGCATGCGATGGGGTTGCCAGCTTTCCACGTAGTCGCCATCCACCTGGATGTGGCCGATGGGTTCGCAAAAATGGGTCACGATTTGCCCGGCTTGATCGCCTTGGCCAGCAGCACGCACGGTCAGTTGGGTGATCTCGTAATCGAAGTCAATGAAGCCTTCCACGATGATGCGGCCTTGGCTGACACGGCCCGCTGCCATGGCGTAGTCCCAGGCCTTGGCCACGTCGGCCGGGCCACTGATCTTGCTTTGACCTTTGCCAGATGAACTCATCAAGGGCTTGACCATGCAGGGGTAGCCGATTTGCTCGTCGATGGCAGATTGCAGCTCTTGCAGCGAATCGCAAAAGCGATAGGGGCTGGTGGGCAGGCCCAAGGTCTCTGCGGCCAAGCGGCGGATGCCTTCTCGGTCCATGGTCAGGCGCGCAGCGCGCGCTGTGGGGATCACGCGCACCACGCCTTCGGCTTCCAGCTCTTCCAGCACGGAGGTGGCGATGGCTTCGATCTCGGGGACGACCAAGTCGGGCTTTTCACGCAAGATCAGGTCCCGCAGTTGTTGCGGGTCGTTCATGGCGATGGTGTGGCTGTGATGGGCCACCTGTTGCCCGGGGGCGTGGTCGTAACGGTCTACCGCAATGGTTTCGACGCCCAGGCGCTGCAATGCGATCAAGACTTCTTTGCCCAGCTCGCCCGAGCCAAGCAGCATCACGCGCACAGCAGAGGGAGACAGGGGTGTGCCCAAGGTACAGGTTTGCGCAGATTTGGTCATGGTCAGGCCTTTTGCGTCGCAATTGCGTTGAAGTCACGTTAGGGGGGCATTTTCACGGATGATTGGCGCAAGATTGATGCCTGCCGCATCAAACGGGATCTTCGTATGACCACAACTGACATCCACTCTCCGCAAGCCAAGCGCATTGGCATTTTGGCGGCCATGCCCGAAGAGCTTCAAACCTTTCTGGATGAGATGCCCGACGAGCACCAGGTTGAGCTGGCTGGGCGCACCTTTTGGGTGGGGCATTGGCAGGGGCAGGTGGTGATTGCGGTGCTGTCTGGCATTGGCAAGGTGGCTGCTGCGGTGACCACATCCTTGTTGATCAACCGCTTTCACGCCAGTGAGGTGTGGTTCACCGGTGTGGCCGGTGGTGTGGGCGATGGCGTGCGTGTGGGGGATGTTGTGGTGGCCGACGAATTGGTGCAGCACGACATGGACGCCCGGCCTTTGTTCCCACGGTTTGAATTGCCCATGAAAGGCGTATCCGTGCTGCCTGCAACCGCTGCGTTGGTCAACCGTGCCGTGGATGCGGCGCAGCATGTGCTGCATACGGTGGAGCAGGCCGGGCAATCCCAGGCCGGCGCCTTGTCTGGTGCGGCGTTGTCTGAACTGGGTATCGCACAGCCGCGTGTGCATCGGGGTTTGATTGCCAGTGGCGATCAGTTCATTGGTGCGGCCTCAGCCAGCCAAGCCATCCGCGATGCCTTGCCCGCCGTGCTGGCAGTTGAAATGGAAGGCGCGGCCGTGGCTCAGGTGTGTCATGACTTTGACGTGCCGTTTGTCGTCATCCGCTCGATCTCGGACCGAGCAGATGACGCGGCACATGTCGATTTTCAGCGCTTCATCACGGCGGTGGCCAGCCCGTTTTCGCACGCTGTGGTCGATGCTTTGCTCAAGTAAGGTTGCTGCGGTATGTTCGCATTCTCCAGATTCGTTGTTGTCTGCTTGCTGTGCTTGTCCGGTGCAACAGCTTGGGCGCAAGACAAGCCGTCACCCAAGCAGGCGTTTTTCATCGAGGCATCAGACTGCACGGCGGCCCTCAAAGCCCGTGTTGCAGAGCGCTTGTTGCAGCCCAGATCGGATGCGCGCAACAAGCTCATCTTGAGTGACACCGAGTTGGGCTTCACCTACATTGGC
>JBDKHX010000310.1:0-3152 GCA_039797415.1 Pseudomonadota bacterium
CGTCAAGAGGGCAAGGGCCGTGCCGCAGCAGTCGAGATCATGCTCAACACCCCCTTGGTCTCCGACATGATCTTCAAGGGCGAAGTCGGCGAGATCAAAGAGATCATGAAGAAGTCGCGTGAGCAAGGCATGCAAACCTTTGACCAGGCGCTGTTTGACCTCTATGAGGGCAACTACGTGACCTATGAAGATGCGCTGCGCAACGCAGACTCGGTCAACGACCTGCGCTTGCAGATCAAGCTCAACAGCCAACGCGCACGCAATCAGGATCTCTCGGCAGGGACCGAGCACTTCCAGATCGTTTGATCTGACAAAATCGGTGTCCTTCGCGCGGGGTCTTCACCGCTGCGCGCCATAAGGACACCGATGATTCCCGCCAAAACCTACGACCCTGTCCCATCCCAGCGCATCGCCTACATCGGATTGGGCACCATGGGTGCCCCCATGGCAGCGCACCTTGTCAGGGCCGGGCATCAAGTGACGGTTTACAACCGCACTCACGCCAAAGCCGAGGCTTTTGTCTCTGAGCATGGCGGGGCGTTGGCCCATACACCCGCAGAAGCTGCCAAAAATGCCCAGTTGGTGATCACCTGCGTCGGCAATGACGATGACTTGCGCCAAGTCTGCGCGGGCACCGATGGCGCATTCCACACCATGCCCCCGTCTGCCGTTCTGGTTGATCACACGACCACTTCAGCACAGGTGGCACAGGATCTCGCTCAGCAGGCGCAGCACAAGCAACTTTTTTTCATGGATGCGCCTGTATCCGGCGGCAACTTGGGTGCCATCAACGGGGTGTTGACGGTGATGTGCGGTGGTGATCAGGCCGCATTTGCCCGCATCCAGCCTGTGATCATGGCCTACGCGCGGGCCGTGACGCATCTGGGCGCCAGCGGCTCAGGTCAGTTGGCCAAGATGGTCAATCAAATCAGCGTCGCGGGCTTGTTGCAAGGCTTGGCTGAAGCCTTGGCCTTTGGCCAAAAAGCCGGGCTCGACATGCATCAAGTTCTGCAAGTGATCACGCAAGGCGCGGCCACCAGTTGGCAAATGCAGAACCGTGGCCCCACCATGGTCAACGACCAATTTGACTTTGGTTTTGCGGTCGACTGGATGCGCAAAGACCTGGGCTTGTGCCTGGACGAAGCGCGTCGCCAAGGTGCCAGCCTCCCGGCGACAGCCTTGATCGATCAGTTTTATGCGGACATCCAAGCCCAGGGCGGCGGCCGCTGGGACACATCCAGCCTCATCCGCCGACTGCGCTAACGCGCCAGGCTCAAAGGCGGGCTGGGGGCAGAGGTTGAACCTGAACCGGGTCAGCCGGTTGTAGCGGCGTGGTTGAGGCCCCAGGCACAGGCGTTGCGCCCGATTCTGGCGCAGCAGGGGCGGTTGGCGCTGCGGGGGCGCCACCTGGTGGCGTCATCGGGGCCCCATTCAAACGGGCTGGGGCTGGCAACTTGTTGGCCAACTCTTCTTCCGTCAGGATCTGGAACACCTTGACCACACGGCGCACGCCCTTGATCGTGGCAATCAGCTCAGAGGCCCACTTGGCTTCGCGCTCTGTGACCAGGCCCATCATGTAGACCTCACCGCGCTCGATGACGATCTTGTACGCGTTCGAGATCAGGTTAGGCGCATCCACCAACGTGGCGCGTACTTTTGTCGCCAAGACCACGTCATTGCCGCGAGTCGAAAATGACGATGCCGGCATCACAGCAATCTCGTTGACCACCGCATTGAGGTTCTCAATCTTTTGAACGGCTTGCTCCGCGGCCATCCGTTCAGCCTCGGTCGGCACCTCGCCGGTCAGCAACAACAGTCGGTTGTAGGCGTTGGCATTGACGTGAGCCTTGTCACTGACTGCGTCCCGAATGCGGCTGCCAGCCTTCAATTCGATGGTTTGATCTTCCAGCTGTGCGCCAGATGTTCGACGATCGGTCGCAAACAACGCGCCGCCAGCTGCGGTGCCCAATACCAATGGGGCGCAGGCAGCCAGGCTACCCATCAGCGCCAGCCCTGCAGCCCAGCGTGAAGCCGTCTGCATCAAAGTATGTTTCTTCATGATCCGTGCTCTCCAAGCAGGCAGGTGTCCACCGCGGCGCCCAGGGCGTGTACGCCCATCCATGCCATGGCAAACAGTTGTGAGGTTTGGGTGCCTGGTAAGGGTACCCAGACATCGGTGTCTCTCAGCAGTGGGCCGACCACTGCGGCAGCTTCACCCGTGAACGCCACCAAAATCAAATCCAGATCACGGGCCATCTCTGTGGCCGCAACCAGATCGGGCGCATCGGTTTCCAGCGAAAACACCACCCACACATCCCCGGGGTGGCCCAATGCTTGAATTTGCTGCGTCAGACTCGGTTGATGATCATGCGCGGGCGGGTTCAACGCCAGAGCCGACAACGGCGGGCGCTCGCGACCATGTCCCTTGACCAGAATATGGGCTGTCTGCTGCGCCAACACATTGGCCTCGGCATGACCCGCGCAGACGACTTTGCCGCCTGACGTCACCGCGTGCACGATGGCTTGCGCCGCAAAATTCAACTGTTGCGCCAGACGATCTGAGGACTGGTACAACAAGTCAGCCAGATCCAAAAAGGGCTGCTGCAAATGGGGCTGAAAAGACGCTTCCGACATGGCGCGGATGATAAGCCACCGAGGACTCAACTTGCGTCAAACGCCGCAGGAATCCAAGTCAAATCGTTACCGTCGATGGCCACCACATCAAATCGGCACGGTGGCCAGGGGTGGATCGACATCAAATACGTTTGGGCGCCGCGAATGCACCGTTGCTGCTTGGTTCGGCTGATCGAGGCTGCTGCGCCGCCAAAATCCCGGTCTGCTCTTGAGCGCACTTCAACAAAAACCAAAGTGCCATCGGTCGCGCGCATGATCAAATCAACCTCTGCGCCTCGTGCGCTCGGGCCTTTGGCCACCCGATAATTGCGCTCGACCAAAACCAACCCCTGCGTCTGCAAATATGCCAACGCACGGTCTTCTGCCTCATCGCCCTGGGATTTTGTTGTGACCTTTGATGCCAAATCGCTGCTCCAGGCAGCCAGCCAAGTCGCCGCCGGGCAGCAGTATCCCAAAAGTGCGCTCTACCTGGTCGCCTCGCCCATCGGCAATTTGGCGGACCTGACCTTGCGGGCTGT
>JBDKHX010000311.1:0-3151 GCA_039797415.1 Pseudomonadota bacterium
GCTCCACCCCTGACGTCCTGCCAGGGTCACCCCCGAGCCATCTGCATTCAACAACTGCGGTGCCAACCATGTGCCAGCAACCGCCACCAACAAGGTGACACTGGCAACAATCCAACCAGAACGAACAGGGGGGTTGAGTTTCATGGATGGACTCTCCTGCAACATCAAACAAGCCCGGGCCGGCAAAGCCGACCCGGGTGATACTTCAAACCAGAATCACAAACCTTGGTTCTTCAAGCGATTGGCCAAACCGCTGTAGAAAGAAACCGGGTCTGGCGTGAACAACCCACGCAAGCCCAATACCTGGTTGGTTTCATCCAAATGGTTCCATGCGTAGTTGTCTTTGAGGACAACACCCCAGTGGGATGAACAGGTGCTAACCAAACCATCGTTGGCCGTGCTGCCAAAGGGCAAGGCCGTCAGAGCAAACACGGCGTCAGAGACGTCCAACACGTTGGTGAGCACTTTGGCGCCGCCCGTCGAGTAATAAGCAATGCCATTGGCCGTCGCTGGCCCTTGACCGCAAGTCGTGGTCGGCTTGCCTTGTGGGTATTTGGTATTGAAAGCGGTCGCCCCCGCAGTCGACAAAGACCCCAGGGCCTTGCTGATGTCCGTTGCTGCAACCGATGTACCGGCGCCGCCATAAATGACGTTCAGCACCGTGGCCAAACCTGTTGCAACCGAATTGGTCCAGGCCGAGCCAATGTTGGCATTCCAGAAATCAGCCGTTTTGCTACCAAAGTGCGTAGCCGACACCGTCCCCACGCTGGCCACCATGCCTGGCACCACGGCAGCGGCATAACGCGAGGTTGGGCCGCCTTGGCTGTGGGCGATCAAGTTGAACTTGGTCACGCCATCACGGGCAGCCCACTGTTTGAGCTGCTGCACCAATTGCTCACCACGGTATTCGTTGGATTGAGCCGGATTGACCTGGGCGATGTACACCTTCGCACCGTCTGCACGCAACTGGTTTGGCACACCGTAAAAATAGTTGATACCCAGGACGCTGTTAAAGCCCAAAAAGCCATGCACCAGCACGATGGGGTACTTGGTCTGAGCATAGGCTCCAGCATGAGCCGCAGGCGCGGCCACGGCTGCAGCGACCACACAAGCACCGGCCATCAGATGGCGCAAAGAAGACATCAAACGCATGGAAACCTCCTAGAAAAGAACGAAAAGGAATCAGATCAAGGTTGTTATCACTTTGCCGCATCGGCTAACGTTTGTAATTCAGGTCAAGCCCTTCAGGGTTTTCACCCTGGTGTACACAAGCTGTTCGTTTGCGAACACTCGGCAAACCTCCCCTCCCCGTGAGCAAATTGGCGCCTTTTGCCGAGACACCCCGCAAACAAGGGGTGGCCGTGTGTACACGGGATACAGTGACACCCATGCACCAACCAGACTCTCCGCAAGACGCCAAAACGATCAGCCTGATCGGACTGGCACATGGCACCTCGCACTTTCATCACATGCTGCTGGCACCACTGTTTCCGGTCTTCATCCGGGACTTCGGGCTGAACTACGCCCAACTGGGTCTGCTGGTCACTGTCTTTTTTGTCATCTCAGGCCTGGGGCAGACGCTGGCGGGCTTTGTCGTTGATCGCATCGGGGCCCGCCCCGTTTTGCTGGCCGCCGTCAGCTGCTTCATCGCCGCATCTTTGGCCGCTTGCAATGCCCACAGCTACGCAGGCCTGATGTGCGCGTCAGCCCTGGCAGGCCTGGGCAATGCCCCCTTCCACCCCGCTGACTTCACGATCCTCAACAAACGGGTGTCATTGCCTCGACTTGGCCATGCCTTCTCGGTACACGGCATCAGCGGCAACCTCGGGTGGGCTGCGGCGCCTCCCTTTCTGATTGGCATCTCAGCGCTAGCAGGCCATTGGCGTTGGGCCTATGCTGCATCAGCTGCAATGGGATGCCTGGTCCTGGCCATCCTGATTTGGCAACGCCGTGCGATTGATGACCGCCAGGGCAATTGGGGGCACAGCAACCTGCCAGCCCACGGTGGCAACGTCTCCCCGGCAGCAGAGCACCCTTTGGCATTTTTGAAGCTGCCATCTGTGTGGCTGTGCTTCTCATTTTTCTTTTGGTCGACAGCAGCGCTGTGCGCCATTCAAAGCTTCGCCAGCCCAGCCTTGACGAAGTTGTACGAACTGCCTCCAGCCATTGCCGCTTTCGTCGTCACGGGGTTCATGCTGTGCGGTGCCGTGGGCATGGTCATCGGCGGCTTCATCGTCAACCGCGCGGAAAGGCTGGAACGCACGATTGGGCTGGCCATGACACTGGCCGCGACCCTGCTGCTTGTCACATCCCTGGGTTGGGTCAATGGATACGCTGCAGCCGCCATCACCGCACTGGCCGGGTTTGGCACAGGCCTGGCCGGCCCTTCTCGGGACATGCTGATCAAACGCGCAGCGCCACCCGGCGCCACAGGGCGTGTTTATGGCACCGTCTACTCAGGCCTGGACTTGGGCTTTGCCCTGGCTGCCCCCATCTTTGGCGCTTTCATGGACCATGGCCACCCGCAGGGCGTCTTTTGGGGGGCCGCCATCGTTTTGATCATGGGGGTTGCCTCGGCCACCCTGGTGGGACAAGGCCTCAGGCCTCGGTCCACTTAATGCAGATCGTCTGGACGATCTGCAGAACCTGGCGCGCCCGGGCGTTTGAATGCCTGGGGCGTGATCACATTACCTGAGCGCTCAATGGGCTGACGCAGCCTCTGCAGGATCTCTTGCGTAGCCTTTTCAGCCTCTTTTTTGGTGGCCTGACGGCGATACAGCCGCGTGAACAATTTGTGAGTGCGTGACCACGCTTCGCGCGCAGCACGATCCAACTTTTGCTGCCTGCGCGGCCCAACGGCCAAGCGCAACAACATCACGATACACGCCACAGCAATCAGCGCTGCAACGATTCTTTCTGCATAGCCCATACGGTTTCACCTTCAATCAAGGCCACTTTAAACCCAAGCCGCCCCTCTGCGCACCGAATCAGTCGACACGACGCAAGCAAAGGCGCAATATTTAGTCAACGGACAAGACTGGTGTCGTTGGCTGCAGCAGACAAACCTGCATGTCGCTTTCCCTTAACTGCACACCTGTACCGTCGAATGCGACTACAGTATTTCGGACATACGTCTGATCACCAAGGCAGT
>JBDKHX010000312.1:0-3130 GCA_039797415.1 Pseudomonadota bacterium
GGCTGATAGCCAAGCCTGCGGACGGCCTGACACATCAA
Source organism: Pseudomonadota bacterium (assembly GCA_039797415.1). Classification (GTDB taxonomy): domain Bacteria; phylum Pseudomonadota; class Gammaproteobacteria; order Burkholderiales; family Burkholderiaceae_C; genus Aquabacterium. The sequence continues at coordinate 39 of JBDKHX010000312.1, forward strand.
GTTGCAGCACGTCCATGCAGCCTCCATAAAAGGGCTTGATGTGTGCAGGATAGTGCAGCTTGTGTGACTTTCTCAACCTTTGTCGCCACGTTGGGGTCACGTTGTGTGCATCATGGCTGCCCCCTGTTCATGGGGGGTTGGCTTGTCGCAAGTACTAACCCTTGGTTTGTGTCGCTGGGGCTGAAATTAATGCACAGCTGTCTGCCGGATATTTCTCAAAAAATATTCTGGTGGGGGCTATACAAACGGGTTGATTTCTGCAAAATAGCACGACCGTTCGTTTTATTTAAGGACTGCCTGTGGCCGAAACCCTGCCCCAAGACGCCAAGCCCACCGCAGAGGTGGCGCGTGAGCGTGGGCGCGGTGGTGCACACAAGGGGCAGCAGACCCGTGCCGCCATCCTGGAAGCCGCTTTGAGCCTGGCCTCCCAGATGGGTATCGAGGGTTTGTCGATTGGCGCACTGGCAGAAGTCACCGGTATGAGCAAGTCTGGCGTGTTCGCCCACTTTGGCTCCCGGGAAGAGCTGCAGATCTCCGTCATCCGCGAATATCACGAACGTTTTGAGGAAGAGGTCTTCCGTCCTGCGATTCGCCAACCCAGGGGCCTGCCGCGTCTGCGCGCCCTGTTTGAGAACTGGGTGGCCAAAGTCGCAACGGAAATCGATTCCGGTTGCATCTACATCAGCGGTGCGGTTGAATTCGACGATCGGCCTGGCCCCGTTCGCGATGCGCTGGCCGGTATGGTGGTGACATGGCACGGGTCGCTCGTACGCGCTATCCGTATGGCCATGGAAATGGGACACTTGCGTCCTGACACCGATCCGATGCAGATGCAGTTTGAAATCCATGGTTTGATCCTGTCGCTGCACCACGACGCACGTTTTTTGCGTTCGTCGGGCGCGGTGGATCGGGCCCACATCGCGTTTGAACGGGTACTTCAGTTTTATGCTGTAGCCCCTGTGCAAACGCAAGTTGGATTGGCCGCCGCCAACGCAGCCAAAGTCAAAGGTGAGTCATCACCGGCGACACCTGTTTAAACCCGTCCACTGTTTTGTGGTGCGATCAACTTTCTAGTCACTGATTTTTCTGACCGAGGAGCCCTGAAGATGCCTTCTTACACCCCCCCGCTGCGCGACATGCAATTCGTCATCCACGAGCTGCTGGGTGCTGTTGATGAACTGAAGACGATCCCTGCTTACGCGGATCTGGACGCAGACACCGTGAACGCGGTTCTGGAAGAGGGTGGCAAGTTTGCTTCCAAGGTGATCGCTCCCCTGAACCTGGTGGGCGACGTGCAAGGCTGCGTGCTGGACAAGACCACACACGAAGTCAAGACACCTGACGGCTTCAAAGAAGCCTACAAGCAATACACAGAAAACGGCTGGTCCGGCCTGTCGGCTGACCCCGAGTACGGCGGCCAAGGCATGCCACAACTGGTGAACCAGGCCATCTATGAAATGATGAACTCGGCCAACCAAGCTTGGACCATGTACCCAGGCCTGAGCCACGGCGCTCACGCTTGCCTGGAAGTGCACGGCACGCCAGAGCAAAAGACCATGTACCTGCCTAAGCTGACAAGCGGCGAATGGACTGGCACCATGTGCTTGACCGAGCCACATTGCGGTACCGACCTGGGCCTGCTGCGCACCAAGGCTGAGCCACAAGCTGACGGCACCTACAAGATCACCGGCGCCAAGATCTTCATCTCGGCTGGCGAACACGACATGGCCGACAACATCGTCCACTTGGTGTTGGCTCGTTTGCCTGACGCTCCAGAAGGCTCCAAGGGCATCTCCTTGTTCGCCGTGCCTAAGTTCCTGGTGAACGCTGACGGCTCTCTGGGCGAACGTAACGGCATCTACTGCGGTGGCCTGGAACACAAGATGGGTATCCATGGCAACGCCACGGCCCAAATGGTTCTGGAAAACGCAGTGGGTACCTTGGTTGGCAAGCCACACCGCGGTCTGCCTGCCATGTTCGTGATGATGAACGGCGCACGTCTGGGCGTGGGTAACCAATCTCTGGGTCTGACCCAAGTGGCTTACGAAAACGCTGTGAACTACGCCAAGGACCGCATCCAGATGCGTGCTCTGTCTGGTGTCAAGCGTCCTGACCTGGCTGCTGACCCGATCATCGTGCACCCAGACGTCCGCAAGATGTTGCTGACTGCCCGTGCTTACGCTGAAGGCGCTCGCGCTCTGGTGTACTTCGTGGCCATCGAACTGGACAAGTCGCACAACCACCCTGACGAAGCTGTTCGCAAGGAATCTGACGACATCGTCGCCCTGCTGACTCCTATCGTGAAGGCCTTCATCACCGACAACGCTTGGGCTGCTACCGTGCATTGCCAACAAGTGTTCGGCGGCCACGGCTTCATCCACGAGTGGGGCATGGAGCAATTCGTGCGTGACGCACGTATCAACATGATCTACGAAGGCACCAACACCGTGCAATCGCTGGACTTGTTGGGCCGTAAGGTTCTGGGCGACGCTGGCGCCAAGCTGACCAAGTTCGGTAAGCTGGTTTCCTCCTTCGTGAAGGAAAACGCCGACAACGCCGCCATGCAAGAGTTCACCGTTCCGCTGGGCGAGCTGGGCAAGAAGGTCCAAGCCTTCACCATGGAAATCGGCATGAAGGGCATGCAAAACCCTGACGAAGTGGGCGCCGCCGCTGTCGACTACCTGCGCGTGGTTGGCCACCTGGTCTACGCATACTTCTTCGCTCGCATGGCCAAGATCGCTTTGGACAAGCAATCGTCCGGCGACAAGTTCTACATCGCCAAGTTGGCTACCGCTCGCTTCTACTTCGCCAAGCTGGTGCCAGAAGTCGAAACCGCCATGATCACCGCCAAGGCTGGTCTGAAGCCCCTGATGGAAATGGACGAAGCCCTGTTCTAATCAACAGGCAGTCAAGGGAGGTGAGGTCTTCACCTCCCTTTATCCATCTCCATTCATTTGAGTTCCGCTAGGAGAGAACATGAGTCAATTCAACGTACGCAAGGTCGCCGTGCTCGGCGCCGGCGTGATGGGCGCTCAGATCGCTGCTCATCTGGTCAACTGCAAAGTGCCAGTCGTCCTGTTCGACTTGCCAGC
>JBDKHX010000313.1:0-3115 GCA_039797415.1 Pseudomonadota bacterium
AGCGGCCAAACCACCAGCCTGTACACCCACGCTGGTGGCATCAAAGCCATCACGGCCAATGGTGGACTGAGCTTGCGCGCGCACACGGATGCGCAGCAGATTTGGGCCGATCAGGGCATCACGGTGCAAAGCACCACGGATGAAATCCGCATCCAGGCCAGCGAAAGCATCACCTTGTCAGCAGGCCAATCGGCCATCGTGATCAAGGGTGGTGACATCACCTTCACGTGTCCGGGCAACTGGACGGTGAAGGGGGCTACGCATGATTGGGGGAGTGGTGGGGGGCAGGCAGCCGAGTTGAGGCCGCTGCCGGATGGCGCAGTAACGATGCGCAACTGGATTGAAGCCAATCACAGGGATGCAGAAGGTCAGCCCATGGCAGGACAAAAGTACAAGGTCCATTTCGCAGATGGGTCCGTTATCTCCGGGGTGCTGGACACCCAAGGACATGCCCGCATCGACAACGTGCCAGATAACGCTGTGAAGATCGAATACGAACCCAGAACAGCCAAACCCGAGAGCAAAGCAGATCATGCCAGCACCTTGGCAGACGCATGGCGCGGCAAACTCAGCTAAAAACAGGGACGAAAAATCTATGTGGGACGAATTGGAGAACGCGCTGGCGTGGTACGCCGCTGCGCCAAATCGCTGGGTACAAAGTGCCAAACAAGACATGGCTGCAGCTGCTCAGTGGATCTGGGAGGTGATTCAAGGCGACTTCAATGATGAACAGAGCACGGCACAGATCGCTACAGGCATGGTCATTTCGATGATCCCATTTGTGGATCAGTTGTGCGATGTGCGTGATGTGGTTGCCAACTGCCGCAACATCCACCGCGAGCCAGACAACAATTGGCACCGGGTTGCTTTGGTTCTAACGCTCATCGGCTTATTCCCGGTATTGGGCTCACTAGCCAAAGGCTGTTTCAAAATTTTGTTTGCCTATGCACGCAAAGGGGTGCTCAAGTCGGCAGCCAAGACTTTTGATAGCGACCTATGGAAAGCAACGCAACCGATGGTCGAGCGGGGCATCGTCAAACTCAACGAATACTTGGCTCGCCCCGAAGTCCGAAAGGCTTTGGCTGTCCTTCACATCGACAACCCCTACAAATACTTAGCCACCAAGGCCAAAGACCTTGCTGGGCAAATCAATGCCAATGCGCTCAAGGCTGCATTTGACGAGATTTACGCTGTTTTCAAACAGCTTGTCGAGATGGTGCAGAAGTGGGGCACCGCCAGCATGCAAACCCAGGCCGGACAGTTGCTCAAGGTGGTTGCCGAAGTCCGCAACAACCTCAACGCCAAGCTGGCTGACGTGCTCGCCCCCGTGCAGCATTGGCTGAACAAGCTGGCGCGCAGGCTGGAGGTGGAGGGCGATATGAACTATCGCGCTTACACCAATGCGATCAATGCGCACAGTTTCTCCAGGCCATCACTGGACGCTGAGATTGAGGCGTTCAAGAAGGACAAGCCTGCTTGGGTGGATGTGCGAAAGAGCGAAAAATATGAATCGCTTAAATATGCGCCTGTGATTGAACATGGCTATCCCGATATCACGGATACGAGCAAAAATCCCGTTTTGAAGGGGAAAATCGATACCTTTCATGATATTCAGCCTATGGAGATCCCGCCCGGAACGGTGCTCTATCGTGTTGTGGACCCTGGCTCATTCGACAACAGCATCTGCTGGATGACCAAGGCAGAGTTTGACAAGCTCAAGAGCAAGGACGACTGGCGACGACACTTTGCGGTATGGGCCAACTGGAACAGCAATGGCGAATTTGTGACCTACACCGTGCCGCCAGGCAAGCCTTTGAAGGTGTGGGAGGGCAAAGCTGCCTCTCAGAATATTGATAAAACCGACTATTACCTAGAGGGCGGTGCCCGGCAAATTGTTTTAGACCCTGCTCACTTGGACAAAGGCATGCTGGGCAAACGCCAGCCAACCAACTGGGGTTACAGCAGCTTTGGTGAGACGCTGGATTTAGTTGGTGTTCCAACCCTCAAGAACTATTGGTTTGAAAGCAAGAAGTAATCATGGCTACACCACTCATCCCACAGGAGATCTATCTCCTTGAACGCTATAGCTCCCTCGACTACTTTGGTGAAATGCGAGACGCTTGGGCGAAGATGCTCGATGCAGCGGAGGAAGCCTTGCGCCAAGTCATGACGCAACTCCCCGCGGACTACCGCAAGCGCCATTTATCCATGCAGCCGGATGCGGTTTGGGGGGGGCGGGTACTGCCCAACTTCCGGTCAACCATGGCATCGCTCAATCGTTGTTTCATTGAATTGAGCCACGGTGACTTTTCTGCTTTAAAGATGGCTGGCGGTGTCAAATCCGATATCAAACACCAAGGCTTTGACTACCCGGCTGATTGGATGCCAAAGGATCTTGAGGATCAATTTTGGCATTGGCAGGGTGTGGCTAGTGAGCGTGCTAGCAATATTGCATTCACAGCGAGCGCAGGCTGGAATATCAGCGACTTATCCATCCGTTACGCCAGCAGTCGCGGCCCCCTTAACCCCCCTGCATCCTGGCCCTTGTACCGGCTGAACCATTCGGTTACTGTTAAAACTGGTGAGCCCGTCCAAGTCGCAGGCATCTATCTGCCCACCTGTGATGACAGTTGCGCGGAGTTTCTGTACCGTAATAACGCGTTCCCCGAAGCCGATGAGGCCAACATTGGCTTCGACCCGAAACGCATGCAACGCATCGGCAAAGCCCCCACCACCTGGACCTTGGTCGAGCGAGTCGCTGATAGTGGCGGCGGAGTCCCCGGCGCAGATGATCCTGTTGAACAAGGCATTCGATTGCGTTGTGAGGCTGGTCACCCTTGCCCACGCGACGGCATGTGGTTCACCCCGGCGGCACCAGACAAACGCCGCTTCAAACAAGGAGAAGTCATGCCGTCTATTGGCGGAGACTATGGTCTGACCATCTGGCAATGGGATGCGCAACAAAGTTGATTGGCCCTGAAAGCAAGAAGTAATCATGGCCACGCCTCTCATTCCACAAGAGATCTATCTCCTTGAACGCTACAGCTCGCTGGACTACTTTGGCGAAATGCGAGATGCCTGGGCCAAGATGCTGGATGCGGCTGAAGAAGCCTTG
>JBDKHX010000314.1:0-3114 GCA_039797415.1 Pseudomonadota bacterium
CGCATGGCACTGACCAGCTCCAGCGCATCATGAATGCGCGAGGCTTCGCTGATCTGCGCATCCGGAAACACCTGCAGGGCCAATGTCTTGAGCCACGCACGGATCTCGGGCAGGTCTTCAAGTAACAGGATTTGCTTCATGGATGGGCCTCACTTCAAAATTCAAAATTGGGAGCTTGCAGGGAATACGGATGGAAAACCCGAAGCCGCTGCCGCATCCCGCATGCTAGCAGCCACAGCTGCCACAGCGGGAGAAGATGCAGGTTTAGGTGGCTGCATCGTTGCCACTTCCAGCGGAAGCGTCAACCGAATGACCGTACCAAACCCAGGACCAGACTCGACCAGACATTGGCCGTTGAGCTGTTTGGCGCGGTGCTTCATGCTGGTCATGCCATGGCCTCGGTCCAGACGACCGTCCAATTCCAGCGGAATGCCCTTACCGTTATCCTGAATCAGCAACACAAAGTCATGCAAATCCAAATGCACCTCAGCTTGGATGATGACATGCGAAGCCGAACTGTGCTTGATGATGTTGCTCACCGCCTCACGAACGATCCGTGTCGTTTGCACGTAAGTGCGTGAAGACAACGGTTCTTCGATCGTATCGTTGGGGTTACGCCACTCGCACTCGATACCGGCTTGGCCCAAACGGGACACCACTTCCGACCGCCAGTCGGCCAGCGCGTCGGACAAAACCATGGGGCGCCCCGTCAGGCCGCGCACCGACAGACGCATTTCTTCCAGCGCTTCACGCGCCAGGGTCGAGATGCGGTCGTTGTCACTGGTGTGAACAATGGTCAACAGCTTGGCGCCCAAGTCATCGTGCAGGTCTGCCGCAATCCGCTTGCGTTCCTTCTCGGCAATTTGCTCAACGCGCAATTCGGCGATCTGGTTGAAGTTGCGCTCGATTTCGGTGCTGATCTCCTGCACCCGGCGCTCCAACTGCTGGCGCGCACCCTCGGCGGTGCGCAAAGCATGCGCATACACCTGGATCAAACGCACCGCCACCGCCGCATACAACAGTGGCATGACCAGGTGGGTGACATGCACGCCCCACAGCCGGATCAGGCCATTTTGGTAAGACAGCTCGATGCCCATGACCGCCGCCACCGCGCCCAGGGCCCCGCTCATCAGCCAGAACTCAGGACGACGGCCCTGCCCGGTCACCCACAGGAAGCAAGCAATGGCCAAAAAGATTTCAATAGCAAACAGCACATACCAAATGCGGGCCAGCAAGAACAAGCGATCAGGCCCCAGCAGCAGGCTCAGCGGCAACACCAAGCACTGTGCCCACAAGATCCAGTTGATCTGACGGCGGCGCTTGCCCCGAGACAAAAAGCGCATGCCCTGTCCGGCGTAGGCCAACAAGAACTTGATCGCAAACGCCGTCATGGGCGCAAACATCATCGCCAACAGCACTTCCATCGCGGTGTTGTCGATGGGGGTGTCCTGCAAGCCAAATTGGCCCGACATGAGCGACCAGCCCAGCGTCAACAAGCCAAAGAAGACGAGGTAATCCAGCCGGCGAACCCAGGCCAGGCCCAAGGCAAACAAGCCCAAAACCGCCAAAACCCCACCCAACACCTGAGAGACCGTGCTGGTCCAGAAGGCGTAGTTGTTGTGAATGGCACGAATGTCTTCCATCGGGCCCACTTGCACGCGAGCCAGACCGCCCGCACGCTGGCGCGCAGTGACGCGCTTGACGGGGTAGCCCGCCACCTTCACGTCGAGTTTGTTGGCACCATCTTTGAGCAAAGAGGCCGGCAACGGCACCACATGCGACAGCGCACATTGGCGAGAGTAAGGCTCGGTCATCCGCCCGCCACGGTAGATCAGGTGGCCATTGAGGTGCACCTCCAAAGAGGAGCAGGCGCGCTCGATGTAGGCACCGATCAAGGCTGAGTCGTCCAGCTCGTGGCTCAGATTGGCATCAAAGTCAAACCGATACCAGACCACGCCCTGATACCCAGGGTGCGATTGGGACCAGTCATCGGGCAAGGTTGACGGCCGCGTCGGCACGTCCACTGGGAAGGAGCTGGAGTCAGTGGCCGCCGATTGCCCCATCTGCAGGACCTGGACGGCAGAGCCGGGCACCGCCCCTCCCACGCGCTCCAAGTGATTGGCCTTGGTGTTCAAGGCCACCAGACCCCATCCCACCAACAAGGAAAACGTCAGCCCCATGGCCAGGATCAGCCACAGACGCCCGGAAGACGGCGCCAGTTCGGGCTCCGAGTCGTCCACAGGATAGGTATCGACAGACGGCTCTGCCGAACTCAACTTCTGGGACAGGGCTTGCCAGCCACGCTGCAAAATGTTCAAAGAAAACTCCGACACCGCTGCCTCACCCTATGTGGGGCATGTGATCTCGATGATTCTGCAAGATATGTCATGCCTTGAAACTCGGGGCAAGCGACAATTTGCAGGCTTTCTTCATTTTTGCGGGCCCCTCATGCAACTGCGCCACAGCTTCACCCCCCTGGATAACGCCAGATTGGCCCACTTATGTGGTCCGCTGGACGAGCACCTGCGCACCATCGAGGCCGCGTTCAACTGCACCTTGACCCGCCGAGGCGAACAATTCAAGGTAGAAGGCGCACGCGGCGTGCCCCCCCAAGTGGTCGAATTGCTGGTGTCCTTGTACGCCTTGGCAACGCGCACCATCAGCGCCGAGATGGTGCAACTGGCCATCACCTCGGTCCTGGCCCAACAGCAGCGCGCCAAAGCACCCAAAGCCAAAGCAACGGACGAGGCCGCCCCACTGCCGGGAGAATCAGCCGACGGCCCCACCCTGCACACCCGCCGATCGGACCTGCAAGGCCGCACCCCCAATCAGGTGCAATACCTGCGCAACATCCTGAGCCACGACCTGAGCTTTGGCATCGGCCCAGCTGGCACGGGCAAAACCTTTTTGGCTGTGGCCTGCGCGGTGGATGCGCTGGAGCGCAGCAGCGTGCAACGCATCATCCTGACCCGCCCCGCCGTCGAAGCCGGTGAGCGGCTTGGCTTTTTGCCAGGGGACCTGACCCAAAAGGTGGACCCGTATCTGCGCCCGCTTTACGACGCGCTGTATGACCTGATGGGTTTTGACCGCGTCACCAAAGCCTTTGAAAAAGGC